>CBFDVE010000420.1:0-2430 GCA_965613205.1 uncultured Rhodospirillaceae bacterium | reverse complement strand
GCACGCACGGCGAGTTCGAACAGGTCCCAGGCCCCCGGCACCCGCATTCCGGGCCGCGCCCTGACCAGATCGGCCAGGACCGGATCTTGCGCCAACTGGTCATCAATAGCGGTGCTGTCCGCATCCAGATCGAACAACCGCCGGGTGGTTTCAATGGCGCTCTGCAAATAGCTCAGATCGGCCAGGTCGAACGTGGCGGAAAGATAATTTTTTCCAGGCACGGGCCGCACATGGATCACGCCGGGTCTGCCGCCCAGGGATACGCTGCGCCGGTAACTCGTCTCGGTCGCTTCCTCCATGCCGGTAATGGCTCTGGTTTGCAAAAACCCGATCATCGATTGCCAGTTATAGGGCGGCCTGAAAAACAGTTTAAGCGTGATCAAATTGCCCGTGTCGGCGACATTTTGCCTCAGTTCCCTGCGCAACGTCCGGGGTGGCCGATTGTAGATTTTCAAGAAGGCATCGTTGAAACGGCGGATACTTTGGAAGCCCGAGGCATGAGCGATTTCGGTCAACGGCAGGGTGCTTTCGCTGATCATTTTTTTGGCGAATAATAGCCGCCGGGTTTGCGCTACTTTTTTCGGACTGGCCCCCACATGGTCCAAAAACAGCCGCCGCAAATGTCGCTCGCCCATGCCCAGCCGGGCGGCCAGATCATCGACGCTGCCGGTATCGAGCGCCCCTTCGCCGATCAACCGCATGGCCCGGCCAACCGTGGACGAGACACCCTTCCAGGCCGGGCTGCCCGGTGCGGCTTCCGGGCGGCATCTCAGGCAGGGGCGAAATCCGGCCGCCATGGCGGCTGCCGCCGAGGGCATAAAACGGCAATTTTTCAGGTGTGGCGGGGTCGCCGGACAAACCGGGCGACAAAATATCCCGGTCGAAACGACGGCGGTGAAAAACCGTCCGTCGAAACGGGCATCGCGGCTTTTAACCGCCCGGTAACAGGTGTCGGGATGAAGTTCCATGACCGCATTATAGCCAGCCTTGGCGAAAAGACTGGCCATTTTCGGACATCAATGTAGAGGCTTAATTTATGTCAAACAACACAGCACCCAGGATCGCACCGGACTCCGTTGATTGCAGCAGCACGGCCCCCTTGTCGCCCTTTAGCCCGACATAGGAAAGAGGCACGGTCATGGCCTCGCCGCGCCAGGTGGCGACGTGGCTCAAGTTCCGCACCACATTGCGATTGCGCATTTTTTTGCCTCGGTTTTCGCCCCGGCGCACGGCTGTGATGTGTTCGTTGTCATACATCACCATCAGAACCCTGGCATTGTCGATGCCCTGGACGGCGGGCAGGGCCAGCAACAATTCGCCATCCCGACGGGCCAGTTCCATATTAACGTGGGGCAAAGATGCCGCATCGTTCATCGCCCGCTGCACCGCCGAACGGTTGGAACCGACCGCCTGATGGGTACCCTGGATCACCATCTGCGGGGTGTACACATTGCGGGCGTCGAAAAAGCGGGCGTAGTCGCGTTGCCGTTGGGAATAGGCGGCATCGGAATAAGGGTCTTCCCAACCCAGATAATTCCAGTAATCGACATGGAAGGCGAGCGCCACCACGTCGTCGCGCCGGGCGATCTCGCCGAGCAGGGATTCGGCCGGTTCTGCCAGCTCACCCAGATAGGCGTCGGCTGGCGGGCAAGACGAGCATCCTTGGGAGGTATACAACTCAATCACCGTCAGCGGTTTTTCACTGGCAATGGCAGCGCCGGCAAAAGCCAGCGTCATAGCGACCAACGAGGCCGCCAACAAGGTGCGAACGAATATCATGCAAATACTCTTACCCCAAAACCTCTCTCACGGGCCAATCACATGGCGGTGAGGGGCGGTGGCTGATGAGAAACATTTGTCCGTGAGCCCCCGGTTCATTATTTTTCTCCCGGCATGTCCAGGAACAATTCGACCAGCGCCGTGTTGATGTAGTAATTGCTGCGCCCCTCTTGATATTTCTCGATAAACTCGTGGTTGGCCAAAATATCAAGATACTTTGCCGCCGTTTGCCGGGTCACGCCTAAGTCGGTAACGACAAATTCTATGCGTGTGTACGGATGGCGAAAAAGATTGTTCAGTAAATCTTGCGAATAGAGTTTGGGAAGATCCTGGCGCATCCGTTGTTTCACGTTTGCCATTTGTAATCTTATATTTTCGATCAAAACCAAACCGGATTTAGCCGTTTCTGTGACACCCTCCAGCATGTAAAGCACCCATTCTTCCCAGGTGCCATTTTCTCGCACGGACTGCAGCAAGCGATAGTACTGCCCCTTGGTTCGGGTGATATGGCGGCTAAGATAAAGGATCGGAATATCCAGCAAACCTGAGCGGGTTAAATATAATACATTGAGAATTCGACCAATGCGCCCATTGCCATCGGGGAACGGGTGAATGCTTTCAAATTGGTGGTGAATCAACGCCATCTTTATG
>CBFDVE010000419.1:0-2452 GCA_965613205.1 uncultured Rhodospirillaceae bacterium | reverse complement strand
CAGGGGGATGCCGACGGTGTTGTAAATGAACGCCCAGAACAAATTCTGGCGAATTTTCCTGTGGGTGGCGCGCGAGATGGCGATGGCGTCGGTGATCAGCAGGGTATCACCGCGCATCAGGGTAATGCCGGCGGTGTGCATGGCCACATCCGTACCCGTGCCCATGGCGATGCCGACATGGGCGGCGGCCAGGGCCGGGGCGTCGTTGACCCCGTCGCCGACCATGGCGACCACTTTGCCCTGCCCCTTCAGGCGTTCAATTTCGGCCGCCTTGTCTTCGGGCAGAACTTCGGCAATGACCCGGTCGACGCCGACCGCTTCGGCCACACCGGCCGCCGTGCGGGCGTTGTCGCCGGTCAGCATAACGGTTTCGATGCCCTGACTTTTAAGGCTCTGGACCGCCTTGGCCG
The DNA here is from genome assembly GCA_965613205.1 of uncultured Rhodospirillaceae bacterium. Classification (GTDB taxonomy): domain Bacteria; phylum Pseudomonadota; class Alphaproteobacteria; order Rhodospirillales; family JABHCV01; genus CAZZKE01. The sequence goes on along the minus strand of CBFDVE010000419.1, from coordinate 2,042 downwards.
CCGTTTCCTTGACTTCATCGCCGACCGCGATGGCCCCCAACAGGCGCTGGTCGGGGGATGTTTCGGCCACCCACATGACCGTCTTGCCATGATTTTCATGGTCCTGAACCTGATCTTCCAAAGCATTTTGATCGATGCTGAAATCAGACATCAGACGACGATTGCCGATAATCAGGGTCAGATCCCCCAATACGGCTTCAAGGCCCCGGCCGGGCAGGCTTTTGAAACTGTCCAGATCGATCAGATCGATGCCTTTGGCGTGATCGAGAACGGCCACGGCGAGGGGGTGTTCGCTGCCCTGCTGGGCCGAGGCGGCGAGGCGGATCAGGGCGTTATCATCGCCATCAAGGGCGATCACGGCGCTCACCGTGGGCTTGCCTTCGGTCAGGGTGCCGGTTTTGTCGAGCACCACCACATTAACCTTGTGGGCCAGTTCCAGGGCCTCGGCGTCCTTGATCAGGATGCCATAGCGGGCGGCGTTGCCGGTACCGGCCATGATCGCCGTTGGCGTCGCCAGCCCGAGCGCACAGGGACAGGCAATAACCAGCACGGCAACCGCATTGATGATCGCCGCCGCCGCGCCGATGTCGCTGTAGAAGTTCCAGCCAAGAAAGGTCGAAACGGCGATGACCACCACAACAGGCACGAAAACAGCGGCAATCTGATCGACCATTTTCTGCACCGGGGCCTTGGTCGCCTGGGCGTTCTGGATCATCAGGATGATGCGGGCCAGGGCCGACTCGGTGCCGACCGTGGTCGCCCGGATTTTAAGCAACCCATCGGCATTGATAGAGCCGCCGGTGACCGGATCGCCAGCGACCTTCCCGACCGGCATACTTTCCCCGGTAATCAGAGATTCATCGACTTGCGAGATGCCATCGACGATAACGCCATCGACGGCGATGCGCTCACCCGGCCGGACCACGACCAAATCGCCGCTGCCGACCAGGCCGACGGGCACATCGACTTCCACGCCATCGCTCAGGACCCGGGCGTTTTCAGGGCGTAAATTCATCATGGCGCGGATCGCTTCGGTGGCGCTGCGCTTGGCCCGGGCTTCCATCCACTTGCCGAGCAGCACCAGGGTAATGACGGCGGCCCCGGCTTCGAAATACAAATGCTGGCCAGCATCTGCCGGGACGAAAACCAGGAACAGACTGAGCCAATAAGCCGCCGAAGTCCCCATCACCACCAGCAAATCCATATTACCGGTACCGGCCTTCAACGCCGCCCAGGCGGGCCGGTAAAAGCGGGCCCCGGCGACAAACTGCACCGGTGTGGCCAGGGCCAATTGCACATAAGGATCGAGGGCGAATTCAAAGGAACTGACCAGGGAAATCATCTGAGCGACAAACGGCAGGGTCAGCAGGGCCGACCCCAGCACCACCAGCAGGTCATGGCGGGCCTTGGCGTGGGCCTTGCGCTCGTCTTCTTCAAACTGGGCATCGTCGCCGGTCACGGCTGCGGCCCCGAAACCGGTTTTTTCGACCGCCCGGATCAGGTCGGCGACGGAAGCCGCGCCCGTCTGCACCTGAACCGTGGCCTGTTCGGTGGCCAGATTAACCACCACATCGGCCACCCCGTCAATCTTGCCGAGAGCCTTTTCGATGCGGCCAACACATGAGGCGCAGGTCATACCGGTAATGGCCAGTTGATGAGAACTGGGCGGCACGGTGAAACCGGCTTTGGTGATGGCGGCGACGATTTGAGCAGCTCCGACTGCCGCGTCATCGAAGCTCACATGGGCCTGTTCCGTCGCCAGATTAACCGTGGCGCTGTCGATGCCCGGCAACTTGTTGACCACCTTCTCGATACGGGCGGCACAGGTGGCACAAGTCATGCCTTCGATGGGCAGGGTGACTTGGGCTGTCGCGGTGGCTAACAGGGGGGTCGTATCCATGACGTTCATAACCTTCCAGTAAGATGTAACCCAAATATAGGGCTTCCCCTAGCCGGAAGGTCAAGGGGCAGCAATTCTAATTATGGCGTCATAAGGGGGATTCCCAAGGCTCTTGGAATGTGATTCATACTCCATGTGGTTA
>CBFDVE010000418.1:0-2452 GCA_965613205.1 uncultured Rhodospirillaceae bacterium | reverse complement strand
TATGGAGACACCGGACTAAAAGGGATAAGCCTTCACGAGGAATTCGCCAAATGCGCCGCCGGCGGGGTGCCGACCGCGCTGGCCGGACGGGTGATCTCGATTGAGCCGATCGAGCGCCTTGCCTCGGTTGAGATCAGAACTCGGGTGCTTGAAGACATCATTACGGGGCGCAAGGGCTCAAGCCTTGGGGTAACGGAACCGGGCGGTGGTTCGGACGTGGCCAACCTAAAAACCACCGCGAAACGGGATGGCAACCATTTTGTGCTGAACGGCTCAAAAACCTTCATTACCGGCGCCATGACCTCGGATTATTTCGTGATCGCGGCGCGCACCGGCGGCCCCGGCCTGAGCGGGATATCGCTGTTTTTTGTCGACCCGGCATTGGCAGAGGAGTTGCGGGGCCGCCTGGCGGCCGAGATTGCCAGCTATCGCCAGGTCCATGTCATGGGCGGGGGGCATGTGGGGCGGGCCCTGGCCCGGGCGCTGGCTCCCAGGCCCAGACTGTTGTTGCTGGACGAGCCGTTTTCCGGCCTCGATACCAATTTGCGCCAGACCATCCGCGAGCAATCCCTGAGCGTGCTCAAGGACAGCGGCGTCGCCACCCTGATGGTCACCCACGACCCGGAAGAGGCCATGTTCATGGCCGACCGAATAAAGATCATCGGCCACAACGGACAGATATTGCAGGCCGGGCGACCGCACGAAATCTATTACCACCCCAACCACGAATTCGTCGCCAAACTGTTCGGCATGATGAACCGGTTCGAAGGAATTGTCGCCCAGGGACGGGTCGAGACCCCTCTGGGCCCGGTGGCCACGGATTTGAGCGATGGCACGGCGACCCAGGTGCTGATCCGGCCGGAAGGGGTTATTTTGGAGAGCAATGGAACGGGCACCAAAGTGCAGGTCACATCGAGCCACTTGCTGGGTCACGACAACATAGTCCGGGTTCATATTTCGGGACAGGATGGAAACGAACTGTATGTGCGTATTCACCGCACCTTCGAAGTCGAGATGAAAAAAAGCCTGCGGGCCCGGATCGATCCGGAATATGCCTTCGTGTTCCCTTTGTAGGGTTGTATCATAGATGTGGAATTGAGCGGGAAACCCATGGTCGAGCTGTCAAAAACTTTCGAACTGGAATGCGAAACCCTGGATCGGGACCATCAGCGCCTGGTCGAAATGGTCAATGATATTGTCGCCCTGCTGGACGACCCGGCGTGTATTAACTGCGAAGAAAAGGTCTATGAATTCATCAATTTCGCCAAGGGCCATTTCAGCCGCGAAGAACAACTGCTGGCCAAGTCAGGCTACCCCAATGTTGGCAAACACAAAGAGCACCACCGGCAGCTTGATAAGAAAATGGAACACCTGGTTGAATTTGCCGGCATGGTCGGGGTCAACGAAATCGCCCGCGAAAGCCTGAAAAAGGAACTGGTGTTTTTTGTCATGGACGACATCATCACCAACGACCTTGATTTCAAGGAATTCGTTTCAGACCAACACCCTTGACGGACATCTCAAAGGTCCAGAATCAATGTTTCGCCGGGCATCGCCCGCGACGAGCAGATCATGATTGCGGTATTTTCCGACTTTTCTTCTTCATCGAGAACATCATCCCGGTGGTCGGCCTTGCCACCCAGCAATTTGGTCCGGCAAGTGCCGCAGATGCCGCTTTCGCACATGAAATCAACGTCCATGTTCAGGTCCTGAAGGGTCTGTAAGATGGATTTGTCCGCCGCTATGGTAATGGTCCTGTCCTGACGGGACAGGACAATATCAAACGCCTGATCATTTTTCCTGTCCGCCGGGTCGATATCCCTTGCCTTAAACAGTTCGTAGCGGACCAGGTCCTGAGGCCAGTGGGCGGCGGCCTGGCGGGCCGCATCGACCAACCCGGCGGGGCCGCATATATACAAACATGTCCCGTTTTTCGGACTGGCCAGAACCACCTTGAGATCGATGCCGCGGGACGGGTCGCCACCATCATGGTGGAACGTTACCCGGTCTTCAAAAAGGTCCTTGATTTCGCCACTGAAAGCCGTGGTTTCAGGCTGCCGGGTGCAATAGTGCAGGGTCGCCCTGGCGCCCGACGATTTCAGCGCCCAGGCCATGGACAGCAACGGCGTAATGCCGATACCGCCGGCAATTAGCAGATGATCGGTAGCCTTTTCATGGAGCGAAAAGTTGTTTATGGGATGGCTGGCCTCGACCACATCGCCCAGTGACAGGTGATCATGTATCCAGGCCGAACCACCTTCGCCATTTGGTTGGCGCAGAACGGCAATGACGTAGCGGTGACGTTCTGCGGGATCATTGGCCAGGGAATAGGATCGCCGTTTGCCGTCTGCGACGGTTAAATTGATGTGGCTGCCGGCCGTGAAGGGTGGCAGGTCTTTGCCCTGTTCGCCGATAAATTCGACCTTCCGGATGTCGCTGGTCAAGAGACCAA
>CBFDVE010000417.1:0-2456 GCA_965613205.1 uncultured Rhodospirillaceae bacterium | reverse complement strand
CCCCGCCATATCGCTACCGGCCGGCTTTACCCAAGACGGGATGCCGGTGGGCATTCAGTTGATCGGCCCCCATCGCGGCGAAGCAAAACTGCTTCAGGTGGCGCGCGCATTCGAACTGGCGTTAAATTTGCCGACCGGGCCGATCGATCCGAAGTAATTGAACGTCGCCGAATTAAATACATTGCTCGACCGCAACCACGCCCGTGATTTGCCGCTATGCCGATTATTCCTGCCATTTTGAACTTGTTCGGTTAAGGAGCTTGCGTGGCTCTGATTTGAACCTGTTTATTTTCTCAGTTAAACAGGGAAAACGGCCAGAGACGCGTTCGCCCCAGACTGCGTCCACCGCCAAATAACCCCGTTAAATCAGTGACATAGCGAGATTTTGTGTTTGCAAAAAAGGGGGGAACATTAACTATTGTCCAACTTTCTATGCTTTTTTGTTCTCATTCCCCCTCGCTTTCGAGGCGTTTGACGATGCGATAAACCATGTTACCGAGGGCCGGAACGCCGCAAGGAAGTCCTCTAAACCGGATCAATTGAGCCGTCCGGTAATCAGGTCGGCGGCCCGTTCGGCGACCATGATCGTCGGCGCATTCAGGTTGCCGTTGGTGATGGTCGGGAAGATAGAGGAATCGACCACCCTCAGGCCTTCGATACCGCGCACCCTGCAATCCTTGTCCAGCACCGCCAGGGGGTCATTTTCGGCGCCCAGCTTGCAAGTGCAGGATGGATGATAGGCGCTTTCGGCGTTGGCCCGCACCCAACTATCGATCTCGTCATCGCTTTGAATGTGCGGACCGGGCTGGATTTCCGCCTCCCGGTAGGGGGCCAGGGCGTCCTGGCCGATGATCTGGCGGGTCAGGCGAACGCAGGCGCGAAAGCCTTGCCGGTCGTCTTCGTGTTGCAGGTAGTTAAACAGAATATCGGGCTTGTCGTATGCGTTGGCCGATTTGATCCGCACCCGGCCCCGGCTTTTTGGCTTGTTGGGTCCCACATGAACCTGAAAGCCGTGACCATCGAAGGCCGATTGGCCATCATAGCGCATGGCGGCGGGCAGGAAATGGTACTGGATATCGGGCCATTCCACATGCGTGCTGGAGCGGATAAAGGCACAGGATTCGAAATGGTTGGTCGCCCCCAGGCCGGTCTTGAAAAAGAACCAGCGGGCGCCAATTAGGAATTTGCTGAACGGGTCCAGCTTGCCATTCAGGGTAATCGGTTGCTTGCAGCGGAACTGAAAATACACTTCCAGATGGTCTTGCAGATTTTCGCCGACGCCGGGCAAGTCATGCACCACCTGGACCCCCGCCGCTTTAAGGATTTCCCCCGGACCGATGCCGGAAACCTGCAACAGGGTCGGCGAACCAATGGATCCCGCCGACAGAATGACCTCGCGATGGCACTTGAGGGTCCGGCGCTTGCCGTTTTCCTCGATCTCGATGCCGACTGCCTTTTTGCCTTCCATGATGATCCGGTGGGTCATGGTTCGGGACAGCACTTTAAGGTTAGGCCGCTGCCGGACCGGGCGCAGATAGGCGTTGGCGCTCGATTCCCGCACGCCGTTTCGCACCGTCATGTGCATGGGCCCGAAGCCTTCCTGCTGGCGTCCGTTGTAGTCGTCGGTCAGCGGGTATCCGGCCTGATGTCCGGCATCGATAAAGGCTCGGTACAGGGGGTTTTTCATTTCATTGCCATTGCACGTATGTAAGGGGCCTTGACCGCCCCTGAAGTCATCGCCGCCGCCGATCCAGGTTTCGGCTTTGCGGAAATAGGGCAGGCAGGCGGCGTAATCCCAACCGGCCGCGCCCTGGTCCCGCCATTGATCGAAATCCCGGGCATGGCCGCGCACGTAGACCATGCCGTTGATGGACGACGAGCCCCCCAGCACCTTGCCGCGGGGGCAGTGCATGGAGCGGTCGTCGAGAAAAGGTTCGGGTCCGGATGCAAAGGCCCAGTTGTATCTGGCCATGTTCATGGGGATCGACAGGGCGGTCGGCATCTGAATGAAAATACTGCGATCACTGCCGCCGGCCTCGATCAGCACGACCTTGCAGTCCGGGTTTTCGGTCAGCCGGTTGGCCAGCACGCAGCCGGCCGACCCGGCCCCGACAATGATGAAATCCGCTTCTTTCATGCCTGGACCCTAATGCATTTTCCTCGTTCAGCCGTACAAATTGTTTGGTTTTTGTCTTTGCCAAAAAACTGCTAAAGTATTTTCAAGCCCCGAACAACGGGCAGCCGAATAAACCAACAAGGGGAGGAAATTATTATGTCAAACCGTCTCGTCAATATCACTGCCGCCATCGCCCTGGTTTCAGCGTTGACGATTTCCGGGTCCGTCAGGGCGGCGTCAATTCCGGAATCCACCGATGCCATCAAAATCGCCGTCAATGAATGGACCGGGCAACATATCTCGGCCCGTATCACCGGCTCGTTGTTGAAAAAAATGGGCT
>CBFDVE010000416.1:0-2458 GCA_965613205.1 uncultured Rhodospirillaceae bacterium | reverse complement strand
AAGATCGGCGTCGCCTTTCAGGGCGGGGCCCTGTTCAGTTCCATGACGGTCGGCGAAAACATCATGTTGCCGCTCTATGAACATGCGCAACTGGACATGATGACCATGGAAATCATGGCCCGCATGAAGCTGGAAGTGGTCGACCTGGCCGGGTTCGAAGACCTGATGCCGGCCGAGTTGTCGGGCGGCATGATCAAGCGGGCGGCCTTTGCCAGGGCCGTGGTGATGGATCCGAAACTGCTGTTTTGCGATGAGCCTTCGGCCGGTCTTGATCCGGTCGTCGCCTCGGCCCTGGATGATCTTATTCTTAAACTGCGCGACGCCATGTCGATGACCGTTGTCGTCGTTACCCACGAACTGGAAAGCGTATTTAAAATCGCCGACCGGGTGACCGTGCTGGACCGGGGCAAGATCCTGTTCATCGGCACCCTGGACGAGCTGCGCAATTCGAAAAGCGAGCGCATACAAAATCTGCTCAATCGCCGGTCCGAAGATGACACCATGGACCCGGACGAATACCTGCGACGGTTGACGGGCCAGGAAGAAAGTATTGGGGATGCCAGGTTATGAGAAATAACAAAATAAACTATCTGATCGTCGGCACTTTCGTCCTGACCATGCTGGCCGGGATGATCGTTGCCATGGCCATGCTGGCCGGGCGCACCGGGGCGACCGACAGCTACTATGCCTTTTACCGCAATGTCACCGGAGTCAAGTTTGGCACCCAGGTGGTTTACGAAGGCTATCCCATCGGCCAGGTCGAAGAAGTGATTCCCGAACCGGATGGGGCGCTGATGCGTTTCCGGGTCATTTTCGAAGTTCAGCAAGGCTGGCGTATTCCAAAAGACAGCGTCGGCAAGATCGAGGCACCGGGCCTGCTGTCGGCCATTACGCTGTCCATCCGGGCCGGCAAAAGTGGTACGGCCCTGAAACCCGGAGCCGAAGTTACCGGCGAGGAAGCGTCTGATATTTTCGCCATGGTTTCCTCCGTCGCCGGTGAAATCGGCAACATCGCGGAGAAAGATATCCGGCCCTTTATCGCCAGCCTGGGTCCGTTGCTGGAAACCATCAACCGGGCCGCCGGTGGGTTCGGCGATATCATGGTCGGCGACGGCAAGATACTGGTTGGTGATCTGGTCACGCTGGTCGGGGAGCTGAATTTGCGGGTGCCCATCATCGCCGATGATATCCAGGACTTCACCGATAACATCAATCGCTCGAGCCAGGAACTGAGCGCTTTCCTGACGCCGGAAAATCGCCTGATTGTCGAAGATTTGCTGCAAAACATGGATGCGGCGGCGATCAATTTCACGGAACTGTCGGCCGAGCTCGATGCCCTGATTGGCGATATGGATGGACTGATCGCCCTCAACCAGAACAACATCAACGATTCCCTGATCGATGTGCGCTACATCCCCGATTCTCCCGCCCGCCGCATCGATTCGATCAATCAGAACCTGGAAGGGGCCTCGCGCAATATGTATGAATTCAGTCGCCAGATCCGGCAAAATCCCGGCCTGTTGCTGGGCGGCACGCCGCCGGTCGATGAAGCGGCGCAGTAGGGGGCAACGGAGATGAAAAAAACAATCGTAATTCTAGCCGCCTTGCTGGTCAGCGCCTGCACCCAGCCCGAATTGCCCAAGGACAACTTCTACCGTCTGCAAATCGACCAGGCCCAGGATCAGGGCCAGATTCTGTTCAGGGGCGGCATCGAGATCGAACGCTTCGTCGCCGACGGCCTGATCGCCGATCGTCCCATTGTCTATTCGGAAAATGGTAATCCCAACCAGGTGCGTCAGTACCACTATCATATGTGGACCGAACCACCGGTCGCCATGCTGCGCGATCAACTGGTCGATTACCTGCGCCAGGCCAAAGTGTCCGACAAAGTGGTGACCCCGGAACTGCGGGGCAATGCCCGCTATGCCCTGATTGGTAAAATCAGGCGGCTGGAAAAAATTGCCGGCAAAAACCCGCGCGCCGTGCTCAGTCTGGAACTGGCGTTGCTGGAAGACAGAACCGGCAAGTTGATTTTTCTGGAAACCTACCGGGTCGAGCAAACGGCGGCGAGCGATGGCGTCGGCGATGCGGTGATCGCCCTCAATCAGGCCTTGAGCGAAATCTTCGCCCGTTTTGTCGCCGACTTAAGGGCGCTTTAGCCGCCGCAGCGCATTTTCTTTTCGTCGAAAATGAAGCCGAGGAAATTCAGCAGCAGTTGCGCCGCCAGCATGGCGGTAATGCCGCTGTGGTCATAGACGGGGGCGACTTCGACCAGGTCGATGCCGACAACATCACCTTTTTTCGCCAGTCCCTGGAGAATTTCCAGCACCTCGTAATATAAAAAGCCGCCGTGGCTGGGGGTGCCGGTGCCCGGCGCGATGGATGGATCGAAGCCGTCGATGTCGATGGTCACGTAATTGCGTTTGCCATCGGGAATCCGCGCCAGGGTCCCCTGGCA
>CBFDVE010000415.1:0-2461 GCA_965613205.1 uncultured Rhodospirillaceae bacterium | reverse complement strand
ATTTATCGACTTTGCCGGTGCTATGATTGTAATTGATGGTACCAAACGGACAGGCAATGGTGCAAACCTTGCAGCCGACGCAAAGGGTGGCCGACACTTCCTTGGCACCGGTCTTGGTATTGACCGAAATGGCATCGACCGGACAGGCCTGCATACACCAGGCTTCGGCACATTGGGTGCAGGTGTAGGGCACGTTGCGCCCGGTTTCGCTGAAGCTGAATATCTTGATCCGGGATTTCGATGGATTGAACACGTTTTCATGATGGTAGCTGCAGGCCATTTCGCACTGGTGGCAACCGGTGCAGTGCTCTACATCCATATGAAGCGCCATAACCATCAATAATTCTCCCCGTTCGGGTGGATATACGGGAGAACGGGCGAGCAGCAATTTTTGCCGTCACCCTGGCTTCTTCTCCCAGCCGTGCCCGCGTATCAAGTCGCAGGCAACGCTACTTTAACACTGAATTCCACTCAACTGCCAACCCCAATATTAGTGCGGATATTTCACATTGCGAAAAACTTCCAGCCCGGCGATGATCGGCCCCAACATGCCTCATGCGCCCACCATACGAGCCGCCGAAACCACCGATTTGCCACGCATACTGGACCTGAACCAGGCCGCCCTGCCCGATGTCAGTTCCGTCACCCTGGCCGACATGGAGGTGCTCCGACAGATCGCCGGATACTTTCACATTATCGAGAGCGGCGAGCAGATCGCCGGTTTTCTGATCGGTCTGGCAACAGGGCTCGACTACGCCAGCCCCAACTATCGATGGTTCGACCGCACCTACGACGATTTCTTCTATGTCGACAGAATTGTCATTGCCGATCAGGCGCAAGGGGCCGGGTTGGGCAGGGCTTTGTACCGCAACGTCATCGACTTCGCCCGCACCCACGCCCGCCGCCTGACCTGCGAAGTCAACACCCGCCCGGCCAATCCCCGGTCCATGGCCTTTCACGACCATTTTGGCTTTTTGCAAGTTGGCAGCCAGCAAACGGAAGGGGGCGACAAGGAAGTGGCTATGCTAAGCCTGGATCTGACTTAAAACGTCAGCGCCTTGACCTGTACTACCTGGGGCAATTCGCAGACCGCCTGCATGACTTCTTCGCCCGGTTCCTGATCGATTTCGATCAGCGCGATGGCGTCACCACCGGGTTCGGCCCGGCCCAGGTGGAAGGTGGCGATGTTGATACCGGCATCGCCGAGCGTGGAGCCCAGGTTGCCGATAAAACCCGGCTTGTCCTTGTTGGTGATGAACAGCATGTTGGGGCCCAATTCCGCATCGATGGGGATGTCCTTTATTTCGACAATGCGCGGCAAGGCCCCGGCGAACAGGGTTCCGGCGATGGAGCGGGTCTGTTTTTCAGTCTGAACGGTCAACCGGATCAGGGTCTGATAGGCGCTGTCTCTTTCATGACGGATTTCGCTGACCTCGATATCCCGTTCCCGGGCGATCACCGGGGCGTTGACCATGTTGACGGATTCCATCAGCGGCGACAGCAAGCCCTGCAAGACCACGGCGGTCAGGGGCCGGGTATTGAGTTCGGTGCAATGGCCTTCGTATTCGATGGTCACGCTTTTCAACCCGCTTTCCGCGATCTGGCCGATGAAACTGCCCAGCTGTTTGGCCAGCTTCATATAGGGCGTCAGGCGCGGCGCTTCTTCGGCCGTCAACGAAGGCATGTTAAGGGCGTTGGTGACCGCCCCGTTTGTCAGATAATCGGCCAGTTGTTCGGCCACCTGCAAGGCGACTTTTTCCTGGGCTTCCGTGGTCGAAGCTCCGAGATGCGGCGTGGCAATGACATTTTCCATGCCGAACAGGTCATTTTCTGTCGCCGGTTCATGGGAAAACACATCCAGACCAACACCGGCGATGTGGCCGTTTTCCAAGCCCCGCTTGAGGTCTTTCTCGACGATCAGTCCGCCACGGGCGCAATTGACCAGACGCACCCCGTCTTTCATGCCTTCGATCGCCCCGGCGCTGATGATGCCGCGGGTCTTGTCGGTCAGCGGCGAGGCGGTGCCGGCGGTAACCGATCCGCTGGTGCTGAACGCCGGCTTCAGGCCGGCCAATGTGTCGGGCGTCGTTTCCGGCCGGATGCAGCCATCTTCGATGACTTTGCCGCCGCCGGGGATGTCGCGGGTGAGTTCGACCGTTGCGTCGCTGTATCGCATCGGCATCGGGTCTGCGGCGAGGTCGGCGGGGAAGAGCATCTTGCCCTGATAGAAGAAAAGCGTCGTACACCAGGCGACGTAGAGGACTGAGAGGAAGGCTAGGGCGCGGAACCAAGTGCGCTTGCGCAGGGGGCTGGGCGCGGAGGGTTGGGTGTCGGTCTGCGTTTCGGCGTGTGTGGGCTGTTTGGGCATGACGACGCTCCAGCTACGAGGAGTATAGTGCGGCGATCGTTTCCTCGCGTGATCCGCCAAACGATACCAGTACCAAACGGCAAGCCACTCGTG
>CBFDVE010000414.1:0-2469 GCA_965613205.1 uncultured Rhodospirillaceae bacterium | reverse complement strand
GCCATATTCGTGATGGCAACCTGAAAATGAACGCCGAACATATTTCTCGCGCCGTCGATGACAGTCTCGGCCGCATCGGTACGGACGTGATTGATTTGTATCAGTTGCACTGGCCGGAACGGCAAACCAACTTTTTCGGCGCGCTCGGCTACAGTCACAAAGAAGACCAGGTCTCCACTCCTATTGAGGAAACCCTGGAAGCCCTGGCCGATCAGGTCAGGGCCGGCAAAATTCGCGCCGTCGGCCTGTCCAACGAAACACCTTGGGGAATGATGTCATTTTTGGCGGCGGCGAACGCCCACGGACTGCCTCGGGTGGCGACCATCCAGAATCCTTACAGCTTGCTCAACCGGACGTTCGAGATTGGCCTGGCCGAACCGGCGATCCGGGAAGATTGCGGCCTGCTGGCCTATTCCCCCCTGGGCTTCGGGGCGCTCAGCGGCAAGTATCTGGACGGCCCGGCCCCGGCCGGAACCCGCGGCGCCCTGTTTCCGGAATTCAAACGCTATTTCAACGACCGCGCCATCAAGGCGACCCGCGGCTATGTGACGCTGGCCCGCGAACACGGCCTGGACCCGGCGCAAATGGCCCTGGCCTTCGTCAATACCCGGCGTTTCCTGACCAGCACCGTTATCGGCCAAACGACCGAGCAACAACTGGCCAGCAATCTGGCATCCATTGATCTGGAATTGTCAGATGACGTGCTGAAGGGCATCGAGCTGATCCACAAACAAGACCCCAATCCGGCACCGTAGGAAAACCCGAATTTTCTATGATTGTAAGTACAATTGGGTGTACAATGTTTGAATGGGACGAAGAAAAAAGACTGGAAAACATCGAAAAGCATGGCGTCGATTTCATCCGTGCCGCGATGATCTTCGAGGGTCCAATTATCGAGGATATTGACGGACGAAAAGACTACGGTGAATTGCGTTTCCGGGCCATTGGCCACATGGAGAACGAATTTTACGTCGTCATCTATACATGGCGCGATGAAACTCGTCGGATTATCAGTGCATGGAAGGCAGGAGAAAATGGCAAAAGAAAATACCAGGCGGCTGTCGCTGGCCGAGCTGAAAACCCTTAACGCCGAGAAACAATATGTTCCGACCCGACCGGATGCACCGGAATTTGATCTCGACGAAGAATTTTGGCAAAAAGCCCACGTCGTCTTTCCGGCGATGGAAGGCAAGGAACCGATCAAAATACGCATTGATCGGGAGATTTTGTCTTTCTTCAAATCACAAGGCAAAGGCTATCAAACTCGCATGAATGCGGTGTTGCGGGCCTATGTGGAGTCACAAAAGAAGAATCAGATGGCCCCGTTGAACGAAAAATAAAATGCTCAAAATCCGAACCTGGCCAGGGTGCGATCGATCGAGCCGACGTAGGACCCGCCGAACAGGCGGACGTGCACCAGCAGAGGGTAGAGGTTATAGATATCCCGCCGTTCCTTGAAAAAACCCGGAGCGATGGGGCGGTGTTCCCGGTAGCGGTCATAAAAGCGCTCGGAAAAAGTATTGAACAGGGTGGTGAAGGCCAACTCTATTTCGCCGTGGGCAAAATAAATGGCGGGGTCGATGAAGCCACTCAGCTTGCCACCCGCCGCCACAACATTGCCGCCCCACATGTCGCCGTGAATGAGTGACGGGTGGGCAGGTTCGGCCAGCCAAGTATCCAAATGAGCACTGAATTTTTCCAGCCGGTCCATAATATCTGGCGGCAATCGGCCCGCATCAAGGGCCTGTCGCCCCATATAGATCAGCCGGTGTTCGGCGAAGAAGGGCAGCCAGGTATCGCTCGAGGGATTGGGCTGGTGCAGACCGCCGATCACCGTATCCCAGTCAAATCCGAAGCGCTCGGCGGTGATATCATGCAAGGCGGCGACCCGGTCGGCGGCCTCGACCTCGCCCTTGTCATCGAGCGCGCCCGTGGCCGGCAGCCAATCCATGAGAACAAGCTTAACGTCGCAATAGAGAACACCGGGCACGGGAAGTTGACTGTATTGGCCCAGGTATTCCAGCATCCGGCCTTCCAGGGCCAGACCCGAGCCGGGATCGCCGGTTTTGGCGACAATGGTTTGGCCATTGGCCAGATCGACCTTGAAGACATCCCCAATGCAACCGCCGCCGAGCGGTGACAGGCGGGTCGCGCGTGATCCGGTTATTCGTTCGATGGTTTGCTCAAGGGGGCTCACAAGTGTTTTTGGCGGATATCGGCCAGCAGTCCGGCGGCGGCGGCTTCGATCAGATCGAGCACGACTTCAAAACCATTGCCCTGGCCGTAATAGGGGTCGGGCACTTCGTCTTCAGGCCGGTCAGGGGCGAAGTTCATAAACAACTCGATGCGCGGCGAAAGATGGGCCGGGCATTGGCGCTTGAGGATGCGCAAATGGCCGCCGCAGAGGGCAGAACATGGCAGCATGATTTCTCACAGGATTTCGCAGACCCGGACGCGGACGGACAAAAC
>CBFDVE010000413.1:0-2491 GCA_965613205.1 uncultured Rhodospirillaceae bacterium | reverse complement strand
GGAAAGCGGTTCATCAGGGGACTTTCCCTGACGCATTTTTCAGTCCAACTAGACGGGGCGACGATATTCAGCGCGCCGCGCCGATATATTTTATCTTTCCTGTTGAACAAATATGCGGTGCGATCCGTCCTGATCGCCGGATAGGAATCCAGGTCCGGGCATTCGCCGCACCCCGTGCGCCACCGCCCGCAGTCACCCGGATAGGCGCAATGGCCGGTCAACGGCCACAAATCCGAAAGCCGCCAAACCACCGGCGCAATTCCGGCCAGCCGGGCGGGCAGTGACTGCGAAAAATAGCCGCCGTGGGTGTTGTATAGCTGAATGACGTCGGCGTCCCTGACCCACGGATGGCTGGTAACCGTCATGCTGGACGGCACAAACTGATATTGCAATCCCATGATATCGCAGGCCTTGTTGGCCAGACGGTCGGCAAACCGGCCAATAAGGCCGCCACCGATTGCCGCCACGTCGGGATCATCGCTGGCCCTGATGCCGACCAGCATCCGCGACTTGTGTCCCGCCGCCCGCAGGCCGCTATGAATTCGATAGGCCGAGCGGGCCGAGCCGCCGATAGTGTCGGACGTCGAAAAATGAACGATTGATAACGGCCGTCCGTTCATCCGCCGGGTGCCGTTAAATCCCACTCCGGCGTTTGCAGCGACGGCGCCTCGATATATGCCCGGTGCCATATCTGGAACATCAAGGCCCCCCAGACGATGGTGGTGTTGTCGGCCTGGCCGTCCATATGCGGGCGAACGGCCCAATCGTAAAACGCGGGCTGGAAAATTCCCTGGGCGGCTAGCCGCGCCGGACCTAACAAGTGTTCCACCAGCGGGCGCAATCGCCCCCGTAGCCATAATTTGAGCGGAATGACGAAGCCCCGTTTCGGGGTATTCAGCAGTTTCCGGGGCAATAGATCGCCGATGGCGTCACGCAGCAGCCGTTTATAATTGTGCCGGTGCAGTCGTATTGAGGGCGGAATGCTCATGGCAAGGTCGATCATCGCGTTATCTAGAAACGGCGTCCGCGCCTCGACGTTATGAGCCATAGAAAACCTGTCGGTCATGGCCAGGAATTCTTCCGGTAATTGGGTCTCGAAATCGGTCCGGGATGATCTGTTGCGAATTGCCTCGGTTTTCTCCGCGGCGAAATAGCCGTACAGCAAGGCGTTGGTATCCTGCATGTTCGAACAGTCCCCGGCGAATACCAGGCGGCGTTTGTCATTATCTGAACAGTAATAATGCCGATTGGTGAACTCGCGCCGGAAAATCTCACTGTCGGCGGCATTAGTCGCGCCGAACCAGCCCGGCAGGATGCGGCGCTCCAAGCCGGTAAATTTATTATAATTGCCGAACAATTCGTCGCCGCCGACCCCGGTCAGGGCGACCTTTACATGGCGGCCGAGGAATTTGAATACCGACCAGGACGGCAGGCCGCCGCCATAAGGTTCATCCATATGCCAGGCCATTGAGGCCAAATCGTCGAGCAGGGATTGCGGGTCAAGGACAATTTCATGATGCTCCGTGCCCCATTTTTCGGCCATCGCCCGGGCCAGCGGCAACTCGCTCCACTGTTCTTCGCCGGGCCCGGAAAAGCCCAGTGAAAAAGTTTTCACATTAGCTCCGCGCTCGGCCAGCAGACCGACGATGGCCGAAGAATCCAGCCCCCCCGACAGCAGACACCCATATGGCACATCGGAAAGTGTCCAGCGCTGGACCGCCCCGCCAAATGGAAAGTCAGGCTGTGTCCCGGCGGCAGACGACGAACCCCTTCGATGGCCGTTCGCTCGCCCGGCACATACATCAGGCTCATATAGTGAAACAGACTTTGTCTGTCGACCCGCCGTTCCAGGCAGGGCAGGGCAAGCAGGGATTTCAGTTCCGAAGCGAAAGCGAACCGGCGGCCATCGTCGAAATAGTAAAACGGCTTGATGCCGGCACGGTCACGGGCGCAGAACAGGCGTTGCTTGTCGCGGTCGTAGACGGCGAAGGCGAACATGCCATTCAGGCGTTCGACCATGGCCTCTCCCTCGAGGGCATAATAATTGAGGATCACCTCGGTATCGGAATGATCTGTTTGAAACCTGCACCCCTTGGCCTCAAGTTCGCCACGAAGCTCCGGCGCGTTAAAAATTTCACCGTTGAAAACGATGGTATAGCGGCCGTCTTCGGTGCTCATCGGCTGGACGCCACCGTCGGGATCGATAATGGCGAGGCGGCGCATGGCTAGCGAAAGGGATGCATCGCGATCGCGAAACAGGCCGGACCCGTCCGGTCCCCGGTAAATCTGGAGCGCGTTCATGGCCCCTATCCAGGCATCCTCCTGGGGGCCATGTATTCCGGCGATACCACACATGACTTAAATTATTTATCCGGTTTAACGCCGTTGCCGACGAGGCCAGTGCCACCCTCATGAACCTCGAAATCTAGGTAGCCGCAGTCCTCGAACCAGCGCTTCAATTCAGCCATGGTCGCCGGTTTATCGAAAGCCG
>CBFDVE010000412.1:0-2499 GCA_965613205.1 uncultured Rhodospirillaceae bacterium | reverse complement strand
AGGTGGGGCCGTCCACCCCATCAGTTTACTAAATTCATGTCGTTCAAGGTCATGGTCTCGGGCTGCATCAAGACCGTGCCCTTGGCCGACACATCGGCCATCAGTTGTTTCCGAGTATGGTTCGGGTCGCCAGCGCCACATCATCCTGGCGCATGAGGGATTCACCGATTAAGAACCGTTTCGCACCCGCGTTGGCCATGCGGGTCAGGTCGTCGGGGCCGTACAGGCCGCTTTCAGAGACCACGTTGCGATCATCTGGGACCATAGGTGAAAGGGCTTCCGTCGTCGCCAGGTCCACGTTCAGGGTTTTTAAGTTGCGGTTGTTGATGCCGATCAGGGGCGAGGTCAGATTAAGGGCGCGGTCCAGTTCGTCTTCGTTGTGGACTTCGATTAGAACATCCATGCCGAGGTCCACGGCCTGATCTTCCAGGTCTTTGGCCAGGGCATCGTCGAGCGCCGCCATGATTAAGAGGATACAATCGGCACCCAGCGCCCGGGCCTCGAAAACCTGATAGGCATCGAGCATGAAATCCTTGCGCAGCACGGGCAGGGATACGGCCCCACGGGCCTGCACCAGAAATTCATCGGCACCCTGAAAATAGGGGTTATCCGTCAGCACGGACAGGCAAGCGGCGCCGCCGGTTTGGTAAGCCTGGGCCAGGGCCGCCGGGTCGAAATCATCCCGGATCAGGCCCTTCGAGGGCGAGGCCTTCTTGATTTCGGCGATCAGGCCATAGCCGCCCTGGGTCACTTTGGCGTTAAGGGCGTCAGCGAACCCGCGCGGGGCCGGGGCCTCGGCCGCCGCCTGTTTAACGTCAGTCAGGGGGCGGGCCGATTTGCAGCTTGCGATGTGGTCTCGTTTATCGGCACATATTTTGGCCAGAATATCGGTCACGGAGCGCCTTCGTTGGTGATGGCGACCAGCTTGTCCAGGGTCGCCTGAGCCTTGCCGCTGTCGATGGCGGCGATGGCCAGGGCGACACCGTCGCGCACATCACCGGCCTGTCCGGCGACCAGCATGGCGGCCCCGGCGTTATAGACGACAATATCCCGGTAGGGTCCGGGGTCACCGGCGAGAACGGCTTTTAAGGCCATCGCGTTGTGTTGCGGGCTGCCGCCTTTCAGATCGTCCGGGCTGGCCAGGGGCAAACCGACATCCTCGGGGGAAATTTCGAACGTGGTGATGGTACCTGCTTTCAACTGGGCGACGAAGCTGGGGCCGGTGGTGGTCAGTTCGTCCAGGCCGTCGGAGCCATGCACCACCCAGGCCAGTTCGCAGCCCAGGTTACCCAGTACCGTCGCCATCGGTTCGATCCACTGGCGGGCGAAAGCCCCGGTAAACTGTCGCTTGACCATGGCCGGGTTGGTCAGCGGGCCGAGCAGGTTGAAAATGGTCCGGGTGCCCAATTCGACCCTGGCCGGGCCGACATGTTTCATGGCGCTGTGGTAAAGCGGGGCCATCAGGAAACCAATGTTGGCGTCTGCTATGGCCTGTTCAACGTGGGCCAGGTCGGCGTCCAGATTGACCCCGAGGGCGGCCAGCACATCGGACGCTCCGGATTTCGACGACAGCGCCCGGTTGCCGTGCTTGGCCACGGGGACTCCACAGGCCGCGACGACAAGGGCGGCGGCGGTGGAAATATTGTAACTGCCCGAGCCATCGCCGCCGGTGCCGACGATATCGATGGCGTCGTCCGGGGCCGAAACTTTTCGCGCTTTCGCCCGCATGGCGGTCGCCGCACCGGTCATTTCATCGACCGTTTCGCCGCGCACCCGCAACGCCATCAAAAAGCCGCCGATCTGGGCGTGGGTGGCCTCGCCGGACATGATGATGTCGAAGGCCTGGGTCGCTTCGGCCTGATTCAGGGTGCCGCCGCTGGCCACTTTGCCGATAAAGGTTTTCAGGTTGCCCGCCGGGTCGCTCATGCCGCCAGCCTTTGCGGCACCATACCAATGAAATTTCTGAGCAAGGCGTGGCCGTGTTGCGAGGCGATGCTTTCCGGGTGAAACTGCACTCCGTGGATGGGCCGGGTGTTGTGGGCCAGGCCCTGAATGACGCCATCGGAACTTTCCGCCGTGATGGTCAGTGTTTCGCCGAGTCCGCTTTTCGGCACGGTCAACGAATGATAGCGAGTCGCTGTAAACGGGCTGGGCAGGCCCGCAAACAAGCCCGTGCCATTGTGGCTAATGGCGTCTGTCTTGCCGTGCATGGGTTTCGGTGCCCGCTCGACCCTGCCGCCGAAAAACTGGCCGATGCACTGATGGCCCAGACAAACGCCGAGAATGGGCAGGGTTTCGGGGGCCTGGGCCAGAATATCCAAACAAATGCCCGCCTTGTCCGGATCGCACGGGCCGGGCGACAGGACAATAGCCTGCGGGTCCAGCGCCAGGGCCTGGGCGGCTGTCAGCGCATCGTTGCGATGAACCACCACGTCGATCCCCAACTCGCCCAGATAGTGCCGCAGGTTGTAGACAAAGCTGTCATAATTATCAATGAGC
>CBFDVE010000411.1:0-2505 GCA_965613205.1 uncultured Rhodospirillaceae bacterium | reverse complement strand
GGTGCGATTATACAGCGGCCTGGTCTTGATGTTGTTTGTCATCGGGCATCTGTTCAATCACGGCCTGGGCATCATCTCCCTTGACGCCATGGAGGCCGGTCGGGCTTACCTGGTCATCCCCTGGCAAGTCGTGCCTGGCATTTGGATATTGTACACCGCCATCATCCTGCATGTGGGGGTTGGCCTGTACACCCTTTATCAGCGGCACACCCTGAAACTGAAAAAATGGGAAGCGAGTCAGCTTATCATCGGCCTGATCATTCCCTTCATGCTGGGCGGCCATATCATTGGCACTCATTTTGTCAGGGCCGTACTCGACGTAAAAATGAGCTACGGCTACGAACTGGCCGTGTTATGGACGTTTTTACCGGCGTTCGGGATCCTGCAACCGGTCACGCTAATCCTGGTCTGGCTCCACGGCTGCCTCGGCATTCACACCTGGTTGCGGTCGAAGCCCCTTTATGTGGCCATTCGCACTTATTTGTTTTCGTTTGCCCTGTTGTTGCCGACCCTGGCGCTGGCCGGATATATCACGACCGGGAATCGGGTTCGCAAACTGGCCATGGATCCGCAATGGGTCGAAAAACTGCTTGCCGATGCTAATTACAGGCCCGAATATGTGGACTGGAGTTTCAGCCGAATTTACTGGCTGACCGGAATCTGGGCCGCCATCATCATTGCCGTTTTGATCGCCCGGCGACTACGCATTGCCATGGCCAACCGGGCCAGGCACACCGAAAAAGCATACTACCGTAATTTCCGCGAGAGCCGGGTTGTCGACTTGATGCCGGGTGCCAGTCTGCTCGAATCCCTGCGCGCCGATGGCATTGATCACCCCTCGGTCTGTGGCGGGCGCGGGCGGTCCACCACCTGCCGGGTTAAAGTCGGCGATGGCATTGACAAACTACCCACCGCTTCGCCGTACGAACAGCGCGCCCTGGACCGCATCGCGGCGCCGGAAAACGTCCGGCTGGCTTGTCAGATTCACCCCGTTGCCTCGCTCGAAGTAACACCGCTGTTGCCGCCCTCGGCGTCGGCCACGGACGGCCAGAAAAAGTTGGGGTACGAACAGGGTGAAGAACTTCAGGTGGCGATCCTGTTTGCCGACCTTCGCGCCTCGACCAAACTGGCCGAGGGTCGAATGCCTTTTGACGTGGTTTATATCCTGAACCAGTTTTTTGCCGAAATGGAGGCATCGCTCGAAGAATCCGGCGGTCATTACGCCCAGTTCAATGGCGACGGCCTGATGGCCCTGTATGGCCTGGATAGCGATATCGAGAAAGGCTGCGTGCAAGCCCTGCACGGGGCCCAGTTTATGCTGCGCCGACTTGAAATTCTCAATCAGCGGCTGGGCATGGAACTGCAACATCCACTGAAAATGGGCATTGGCATCCACAGCGGCGACGCCATTGTCGGCAAAATGGGCCCGCCCGCTTCGCCGATCATTTCGGCCCTCGTCGACAACGTCAACATCGCCGCCAGGCTGGAAGCCCAGACCAAGGAACTGGGTTCCGAGATCGTCGTGTCGGTGGAAACGGCGGCATTTGCCAGGCTGGATTTATCAAACTTTCCGGTCCACCGGGTGGTCATTCGGGGCCGGGAAAAGGATATCGACGTTTACGCGCTCGATGACCCGCGCAAGATCGAGTTTAGCCCGGTCACCTAGCTTTTTTTTGACCTTTTTTGCCGAACAGTTTTTGCCAGAATGTTAGCTTGCGCGGCTTCTTCTTTTTCTTCAGCGGGGGTAGCATCGGAAACTTCCATGGTTAATAGCAAGTCACCTTGTGAAACGGTATCACCCATACTGACTTTAATTTTTTTGATGGTGCCGGCAACTTCGGATGGAATTTCCATTGCTGCTTTGTCTGATTCCAGTGAGACCAGCGGGTCTTCAATCTGAATACTGTCACCGGGGGCGACAAGAATTTCAATGACTTCAACACCATCAAAGTCACCAATATCAGGAACCAGAATTTCTTTTATTTCTACCATAGCTGTTTATGCCTGTATGTTGCCATATTTACCCGATTACCTAAGCGGTAATGGGGTTGGGTTTTTTAGTATCAATGCCATATTGCCTGATTGCTTCGGTTACTTTACTGACGGGGATTTTTCCTTCATCTGCCAATGTTTTTAATGTTGCCAGGGCAACATAATAGCGGTTTACTTCGAAATGACGGCGTAAATTTTTACGGGTATCGGAACGGCCGAAACCATCGGTACCCAGTACGGTGTAGTTTGCTGGTACGTGCTGGCGAACCTGGTTACTGACCGCCCGAATATAGTCGGAAGAGGCGATCACCGGTCCGTCACGATTTTCCAGTTGTTGGGTAATGTAGGGAATTCGGGCTTTTTTACCGGGGTTCAGCATGTTCCAGCGCTCGCAGTCAACGGCTTCACGCGCCAGTTCGTTATAGCTGGTAATGCTCCATACATCGGCGGCTACGCCATACTTTTCTTCTAAAAGTTCTTGCGCTCGTAAAACCTGGTTCATAATGGCCCCGC
>CBFDVE010000410.1:0-2508 GCA_965613205.1 uncultured Rhodospirillaceae bacterium | reverse complement strand
CATGAGCGCCTCGTTCACCAACCAGGTGCTGGCGCAATTGGAATTGTGGCACAAGTCGGACGACTACAAAAACGAAGTCTACGTGCTGCCCAAGCACCTGGACGAAAAGGTGGCGTCCCTGCATCTGGAAAAACTGGGCGTTAAAATGACCGTCCTGACCGACAAGCAGTCCGACTATCTGGGCCTGCCCCAGCAAGGCCCGTTCAAGCCGGAACATTACCGTTACTAAAAAACGGCTTATGCACAGCATTTAATATCGGGGCGATCCTATCCCTGAGGATCGCCCCTTTCGTTTGCCGGTCGGGCAGATTAGAATCGTTGCGTGTTTGAAAGTTTCGCCAACACCCCGGTTCTGGTTTTTCTGCTCGGCATGGCCATTGTCGCACCCTTGTTGCTGTGGCAGGCCGGTCGGACGGCCAGGCTGCGCCGCGA
This sequence comes from uncultured Rhodospirillaceae bacterium, assembly GCA_965613205.1. Taxonomy (GTDB): domain Bacteria; phylum Pseudomonadota; class Alphaproteobacteria; order Rhodospirillales; family JABHCV01; genus CAZZKE01. The sequence continues at coordinate 2,076 of CBFDVE010000410.1, read as the reverse complement.
AAATTCAGGCCTGAGCGCCGAATTCGAACAGGCGCGGGAAATTCTTGCCGCCGCGCCCGATGGGTTGTTCATCTGGGATCATCGCCGGGGAAGCGAAAAATGCTCGCGCCGCCTGGCCGTGTTGCTGGGCCTTGAAGAAGGCACCCAATCACAATTTACCCATGTCCTGGCGCGTTTTGACGCCAACGCGGCGGCAAATCTTAAAGCCGCCGTGCGGGCGCTTCACCGGCACGGAACGTCGTTTGAATTGGTGCTCGATCTGAAAGATCGGCAGTTTCAGATCACCGGCGGTCGCGCCGTGGCGCTCGACGGCAGGGTTCTTAACGACCTGATGTGGGTGCGCGAACTGTCCGAGGCGGCGACAGAGCCTCCGCATAAGGATCAGGCAGACCAGGCCGCCTTCGACCATTTCACTCTAATGCTGGATTCCCTGCCCCTGGCCGTGTGGATCAGGGACCGCCAGCAATCCGTTGTTTTCGCCAACCAGGCGGCGCGGAATCTGGGATTGCTCGAGGGATCATCGGAACCGATAGAGTTTGCAGACGGGCTGGCGGTGAGCGAAATACCGGCCAGGGGCTGGGCCGGAACCATTGGATTCGCCATCGACCCGCCGCCACAAGCGGCCCCGGTTCAGGATCGGCTGGAACCCTCCGTGCTTGATCATCTGGCCACCGCCATCGCCATTTTCGACCGGGAAACCATATTGAGCTTCTCCAATTTAAGCTTCGCCACCCTGTTGGGTCTGGACCCGCACTGGCTGGCCACGGCCCCGGCACTTGGGGAAATTCTCGACCATTTGCGATCCAACCGCCGTTTGCCGGAAGTCACCGATTTTAAAGCCTTCCGGGACCAGCAACTGGCCCTGTTCGCACATTTGCCGGAACCCGAAAGCACCCTGCTGCACCTGCCCGATGGCCGCGCCATCCAGCGATTCGTTGCGCCCTACATCGATGGCGGCCTGTTTTTTTCCTTCGAAGACCAGTCCGGACGGCTGGATCTGGAAAGATCGTTCAACGCCTTGGACGCGGTGCAGCGGGAAACTCTGGATCACCTGTACGAAGGGGTCGCCGTGTTCGGCAGTGATGGCCGCCTGAAGCTGTGCAACCCGGCGTTCGCCAAAATTTGGGATTTATCTGCGGCGTTTCTGGACCGCGCCCCTCATATCAGCGACTTCATCGATACCACCAGGCCCCTGATCGCCGGTTCGCAGGCAATGAACGATTCCGACTGGCAAAAGCATGTGGAAAAAGTCGTCGCCAAACTTTCCGCCCATCGCTCCAATACCGGTCGCTTAGGGCTAACCAACGGCATGATCGTCGATTTCAGCAACGTCGCCCTGCCCGATGGCGCCATGCTGCTCAGCTATCTGGATGTTTCCGATAGTGCCAGAGTAGAAGCCGCCCTTCGCCAAAGGGCCGAGGCGCTCGATCAGGCCAACCGCCTGAAATCGGAATTTATCGCCAACGTCTCTGCCGAAGTGACCACCCCACTGGCCACCCTGATCGGCTACGCCGACATCCTGGCCCAGGAAAATTATGGCGACCTGAACGCCCGCCAGAAAGAATACAGCCAGGGGATATTGGAAAACGCCCAGAATTTGCTCGACGTGATCAACGATATCCTGGACCTGGCGACCATCGAGGCCGGCATGATGACCCTGCAACTCGATACGGTTGAGCTGCATACCATGCTGGCGTCCCTGGTGCATTTGATCCGGGAACGGGCGCGGCGTAAAAACCTGAAAGTCAATTTCGACTGCCCGCCGGATATTGGCTGGATCGTCGCCGATGAAAAACGCTTGCGTCAGGTTCTGTTCAACTTGCTGTCCAACGCCATCAACTTCACCCCGGCGCGGGGGGCGGTGACGTTGAAGGCAGAGCGTCGGGGAGAGGCCGAAAACGAGGCCATTGTGTTTACCGTATCCGATACGGGACGAGGCATCCCGAAAAGTCGCCAGATGGATATTTTCGAGGCCTTCGGGTCCGCCGACAAAGAGGCCGCGGATGACGAAACCGGTCGCACCGGGGCGGGACTGGGGCTGTCTCTGGTTAAACGCTTCGTCGAACTTCATGGCGG
>CBFDVE010000409.1:0-2520 GCA_965613205.1 uncultured Rhodospirillaceae bacterium | reverse complement strand
TATTCCGGTGCTGGTCGAACCGACCCGCACCCGCGCCATCCTGGCCGGCAATAACACGGACCGACCGCGCCTGATCCACCTGCCTCCCGGCGTGACAGTTTCTCCCGGTGACCGCATTGTTACGTCTGGCGACGGCGGCGTGTTTCCCATGGGTCTGCCGGTTGGCGTTATCGAAACCGTCAGCGAGGCCGGTATTACCATGCAGCCCTTCGTCCGCCGCGACCGCATCGAATATGTTCGCCTGATCGATTTCGGCTTGAAAGGCGTTATCCCGCTGCCGCAAAAAACCAGCCCGGAAGCGGCAAAATAATGAAACCGGTATTTTGGCATCGGCTGGATATCATGGCCCGCAAGATGACTCCGTTCGGCTTGACCGTGGCCCTGATCATGCTCAACGTGCTGCCCTTACATATTCCGGGCTTGGCCCGGGTGATGCCATTGCTGCCATTAATGGCGGTTTATCACTGGGCCATTAACCGGCCGGAACTGATGCCGGCCTATGTGGTCTTTGCCGTTGGCTTGTTACAGGATACCCTGACCGGTGCGCCGCTGGGGATCAGTGCCCTGGTATTCCTGGGGGTGTATGGCGTTATTGTCGGCCAGCGCCGGTTTTTGTATGGCAAATCTTTCGCCGTCGTCTGGCTTGGCTTTTCCCTGGTCGCCGGCGGGGCCAGTGTGGCCCACTGGCTGTTGATCTCATTTTATTACGTGGCAATTATCGACGGTGACGCGTTGTTCTTCCAGTATCTGTTGTCGTTGGGTATATTCCCTCTGGTCACTTGGATTTTCATGCGCTGGCAAAGGGCCTTTTTGGCATCGATCTGAACCATGCATAGAGACAGCGAACGCCATAAACTTTTCAGCCGCCGGGCGGCGATGCTGGCCGGGGGCAAGGCCGCGTTGTTTTCGCTGCTGGCCGGGCGGATGTATTACTTGCAAGTGGTCGAGGCTGATCGCTACCGCACCCTGGCCGATGAAAACCGTATCAACTTCCGCCTGCTGCCGCCACCAAGAGGCCGCATTTTCGACCGTTTTGGCATTCCGGTCGCCGACAATCAGGAAAACTACCGCATCCTGCTGGTTCCCGAACAGGCGCCTGATGTGACCGAAACCCTGACCCGGTTACGGCACATCCTGCCGATCAGCGACAAGGAAATCAAAAAACTGTTGCGTGAAATCAAGCGCACCCGCAGCTTCGTGCCGGTCACCTTGCGGGAAAACCTTAAATGGGAAGATGTCGCACGGATCGAAGTCAATACGCCGGATTTACCGGGATTGAGCATCGATGTGGGCCAGGCCCGGTACTATCCCTACCCCTATGAACTGGCCCATATCCTGGGTTACGTGGCCGCCGTATCGGAAAAGGAACGGGGCGATGATCCGTTGCTGCAACTGCCCGGATTCCGGATTGGTAAATCCGGCATCGAAAAAGTCTATGACAAGGTGCTCAGGGGATCCAGCGGCAGCCAGCAGGTCGAAGTCAATGCCTACGGCAGGGTCATTCGGGAATTATCCCGGACCGAAGGGCAACCCGGATCGCGCCTGGAACTGACCATCGATTCCGGATTGCAGACTAAAATTCTTGAACGTCTGGGCGAAGAAAGTGCCTCTGCCGTGGTCATGGATATTCACAGCGGCGATATTCTGTCCATGGTGTCTTCTCCCGGATTCGATCCCAACGCCTTCAACCGGGGTCTGAGCAATAAAGAGTGGAGAGACCTGGTCGATAACGAAAAGTCGCCGCTGATCAATAAATCCATCGCCGGCACATATTCTCCGGGATCGACCTTCAAGATGATCGTCGCCCTGGCCGGGTTGGAAAAAGGCGTGATAACGGCAGACAGCCGCATTTTCTGCAATGGCAAGTTGAAATTGGGCAATGCCACTTTTCACTGCTGGAAAAAGTACGGCCATGGCAGTCTCAAGGTGCTCGATGCGATTACCCAGTCGTGCGATGTGTTCTTCTATGAAACGGCGAGGCGGGTCGGCATCGAACGGATCGGTGAAATGGCCCGGCGGTTCGGCCTCGGCAATCAACTGGGCATCGACCTGCCCGGTGAAGAAAAGGGGCTGGTGCCCAGCGATGCCTGGAAACGGGCCAATGTCGGTACCCCGTGGCAGCAAGGCGAAACCCTGATCACCGGCATCGGCCAGGGTTACCTTCTGGCCACACCCCTGCAACTGGCAGTAATGATATCGCGGCTGGTCAACGGCGGCTTCGCCGTTACGCCGCGCCTGGCCAGGCAAGACATGAATTCGACTTCCGGGCGGATAATGCCGCCGGCGCCGGCGGAGAGTATTGGCCTGGTGCCGGAACATTTGGCGCTGGTGCGACGGGCTATGGAACTAGTCGTCAACAGCCCGAAGGGTACCGCTTTCCGGGCCCGCATCAAGGAACCGGGGCTAAGGATGGGGGGTAAAACAGGAACCGTTCAGGTGCGCCGGATTACAAAGGCGGAACGTAAAACCGGGGTGGTGAAAAATCGCGACCTGCCGTGGAAGCAACGGGACCACGCGTTG
>CBFDVE010000408.1:0-2521 GCA_965613205.1 uncultured Rhodospirillaceae bacterium | reverse complement strand
GAAAAATTTACAAATTGGCTCGGAAAGGACAAAAACCAGCCGGCTACTATGCTTGCAAAAATTACTGTAAATAGCGCCGGTAGAATACGGCGCGCGCGACGTTCATAAAAACGTATAATTGAGAAACGCTGTTCTTTAACCTCGCGATCAATTATGCCGGTTATCAAATAGCCGGAAATTACAAAGAATACGTCGACCCCAATGTATCCTCCGGTTACCCCAGGTGTTCCGGCGTGATAGAGCAGCACGGGTAATATTGCCAGGGCCCGTAAGCCGTCAATATCAGTTCGATATTTTCCCAATACTAAACAATCCTATCGTCTATCAACGTGTTGCTTGAATGAAAATTCCAGAAACTCATAATTCGGTAATACCCCCACTGTTAGGAGGTCATAGAAGTAGAACCCATTAATACCAAAGCAAAGGAGCCACCATGGAAGAGGACACCACGATGCCATTGTCGAAGGTCATCGTGCAAGCTCCTCTTTCAGCATTTCCAGACGCAACCAGTCCTCTTCCGCCACGGCCAGGTCATGTTCGGCGGCTTTCAGGGTCTTGGCGGATTTATCAAAAGCGGTGGGATCGGTGCGATACAGGTCCGGGGCGGCGAGGATTTCTTGCAGGGTGGTGATCCGCCCGTGCAAGTCCGCCAATCGGCCCGGCAGGTTTTCCAGGGCGAATTTGTCCTTGTAGGACAGCTTTGATTTCTTTTTTGCCTCCGTTTTTGTGACGGTCGGGGTTTTAGTGTTCGTTTGTTCAGGTTGCGCTGTCGCGACCTGGCCGCGCTGACGCACCATATCGGAATAGCCGCCGGGATATTCCGACCACTTGCCGTCGCCATGGGAAACGATAACAGAGGTCACCACCCGGTCGAGAAAGTCCCGGTCGTGGCTGACCACCAGGGCGGTGCCGCCGTAATCGGCCAGCAATTCCTGCAACAGATCAAGGGTTTCCAGGTCCAGATCGTTGGTCGGTTCATCGAGCACCAGAACGTTCGACGGGCGGGCGAAAGCGCGCGCCAGCATCAACCGGCCCCGCTCGCCGCCGGACAGGGCGGCAATCGGTGTGCGCGCCTGTTCCGGCGAAAACAGGAAATCCTTCATGTAGCTGATGACATGGCGGGGATGACCATCGACCGAGACCATATCGCCGCCGCCGCCGGTCAGGGCGTCGGACAAAGTCCAGTCCGCTTGCAAAGAATCACGCCGCTGATCCAGGCTGACCATTTGCAAGCCGGCGCCCAGTTGCACGGTGCCCGTGTCCGGGGCCAGATCGCCGGTCAGCATGTTCAGCAGGGTCGTCTTGCCGACCCCGTTCGGCCCGACCAGGCCGATCCGGTCGCCACGTTGAATGCGGGTCGAAAAATCATCGACCACCTGCAAGTCGCCGTAAGATTTGCCGATCTGTTTGGCTTCCATCACCCGCTTGCCCGAGGCCTCGCTTTGCGCCGCCGTCATTTTGACCGCCCCGGTCGGGCGGCGGGCGGTGCGCCGTTGCTGGCGCAAGGCAAACAGGTCCCGCAAGCGGCCCTGGTTGCGTTTGCGCCGGGCCGACACCCCATGCCGCAACCAGTGTTCTTCACGCACGATCTTGCGGTCCAGCTTGTGACGGTCCAGTTCTTCTGTTTCAAGAATTTCGTCACGCCAGGCCTCGAACGCGCCAAACCCCTTATCCAGGCGCCGCGCCGAACCCTGACTGATCCACACGGTGGTGCGCGACAGGTTTTCCAGGAAGCGCCGGTCGTGACTGATCAGCACCAGGGCCGAGCGTAATTCGGCCAGCGTGCCTTCCAGCCATTCGATGGCGGCAAGGTCCAGATGGTTGGTCGGTTCGTCCAGCAAAAGGATATCCGGTTGCGGGGCCAGTACCCGGACCAGGGCGGCGCGGCGGCCCTCGCCGCCGGAAAGAGTGGCCGGGTCAGCGTCAGCGGCAACCCCTAACTGATCCAGCAAATAGCGGCATCGAAAAGGATCATCATCCGGTCCCAGGCCCGCCTCAACATAGTCCAGCACGGACTTGAAATCGCCGAAATCCGGTTCCTGGGGCAGGTAGCGCATGGACACACCGGGTTGTACGAAGCGTTCGCCGTGATCGGCCTCGATCAGTCCGGCGGCCAGTTTCAGCACCGTCGATTTACCCGACCCGTTGCGCCCGACCACGCACAGGCGCTCGCCTGCCGAAACGGACAGATTGATCCCTTCCAGCAGGGGCGTGCCGCCGAAGGTCAGGTGCAGGTCACTTAGAATGAGAATGGGAGGGGCCATAGGCAGGGCTTGTAGAACAATTCCGGATTGATGGGAACCCTGTTGCAGGGGCGCGGTCTTTGCGGTTAAATCAGCGCACCCGACCGACACTCAAAACAAGGAAAAACGGAAAATGGCGAGCCCGGATCAATCGAAAGGCCACACCGTCACCTGGGCGGAAGTCCATCGCGATGCCAAGCAACTGGTGCACAAGTTGATCGATCTAGTACCCACTATCATAAAAGGATGACACGTTGGATCACTTTACAAGACTTCTG
>CBFDVE010000407.1:0-2525 GCA_965613205.1 uncultured Rhodospirillaceae bacterium | reverse complement strand
TATTCCAAACACAAGTTCGGAACGTCGTGACTATATCCCTATTGGATGGCTCGATACCGATGTTATCGCCAACCAAAAATTACGCATACTACCAGATGCTTCTCTTTCAAATTTCGGTCTACTGACTTCTGCCATGCATATGGCATGGATGAGAACGGTTACCGGGCGGATGAAGAGCGACTATATGTACTCGGTCGGCGTCGTCTACAACACCTTCCCTCTGCCGCCGGTGTCACAGAACAAACTCGAAAAGCTGGAGCCATTGGCGCAGGCAGTGCTCAATGCCCGCGTCGCCTATCCCAGCGCGACCTTGGCTGACCTGTATGATCCCGACCTGATGCCTACGGACCTGCGCAAGGCCCATCAGGCGCTAGACCGCGCCGTCGATAAACTATATCGAAAGTCCGGATTTGCTTCCGACCGGGAACGGGTCGAATATCTGTTCATCCTTTATGAACGGATGATCGCGCCGCTGACCGCGCCCCAGAAAAAGAAACGCAAGCGGACCAAGGCGGCTCGCTGAACCGTCGCTACCGTCGGACTGAGGGGCGATCTATAACTGCCCCAGCATACTTTCGGCGCTGCTGATGCGGTATTGGCCGGGTTCTTCCCGGTTGATGACCTGGACCACGCCATCATCGACGATCATCGAAAAACGGTCGCAGCGGACGCCCATGCCGCGCGACGTTAAATCCAGTTCCAGGCCCATGGCTTTGGTCAGTTCGGCCGATCCGTCCGCAGCCATGATGATGGCGTTGCCGACGTTCAAAATCTTGCCCCAGGCGCCCATGACGAAGGCGTCGTTGACCGACAGGCAAATGATGCTGTCGATCCCCTTCGCCCTGAGGGCATCGGCATTGGCCAGGAAACCGGGAACATGTTTGACCGAACAGGTCGGTGTAAAAGCGCCGGGCAGGCCGAACAGGGCGACTTTTTTGCCCTTGAACAATTCTTCCGTGGAGAGAGCCCTGGGTCCTTCTGGTGTCATGTGATATAAAGTGGCCGCCGGCATAGTGTCGCCCGCTTTGATGGTCATTGAAATGTCCCCTGAAAATGGTTGCTGTGTCTGCAAAGACAGATAATGAGTTCGTCTGACTATTCCAAGTGATTAATTGTTGGCCGTGACCTTGCCCGCCGCTTTTTCGAACCCGCCCATAACGCTACCCCGGCTGAGCAGTTCGGGCAGGACGATACCGGACGGAGCGCTGGGGCCGTAAATGGCGTTGAACGGAATACCGTAGCGCTCGAAACTGGCCAGATAGCGGGTGATGGCGTCGTCAGGCAGGGTCCAGTCGGCCTGCATGGCGACCACATCGCTGCGGCGCAAGCGAACCAGAACATCGCCTCTGGACAGCACCAGGCCCTTGTTGACCTGGCAGGTGATACACCAGTCGGCGGTAACGTCAACAAACACGGTCTTGCCCGCAGCGACCAGACCGGGGATGGCGGCGGGGTCAAACGGTTGCCAGATTTCCTTGAACACGGGATCGTTGATCGCCGTGCGGGCCGACACCGCACCGGCGGGTAACAACGCCGGGGTAATCAGGGCCAGGACGGCCAGGACGGCGACCGCGCTGCCGCCGACCAGCCACAGTTTTTTAAGCTTGCTGGCCAGATAGACCGCCGCCACCATGGCCAACATCAGGCCGGCAATGGACCCGGCGCCAAAGTCGCCGATCTGGCTAACCAGAATATCCAGCAACCAGATGGCGGTCGCCGCCAGGGCGAAGCCCATGACCCGGCGTAAAATAACTATCCAGCGACCCGGCTTGGGCAGACGGGTGGCCAGGCCGGGCAGCGCGGCGATGACCAGATAAGGCATGGCCAGGCCGACCCCGAGCGCCGTAAACACGGCGAAGATGTCACCCGCATCGCGGGCCAGGGCGAAGCCGACGGCGGTGCCCAGGAACGGGGCCGAACACGGGGTCGCCAGCAAAGTGGCGAAGGCCCCGGTCAGGAAATGGCCGCGCAGACCCTGGGTTTTATCGGCCCGGTGGCTCATGTTACTGATTGCATGGGGCAAGTGAAATTCGAAAAATCCCCACAAATTACAGGCAAACAGGGTGACCACAATGGTCATGAAAATAAGAAACACCGGTTGCTGAAACTGGATGCCCCAGCCAATGGATAACCCGGCCTGTTTCAAGCCGACCAGGGCGGTGGCGAGCACCAGAAAGGCGCTAATCACACCGGCCGCGGAAGCGATAAAGCCGCGCCGCACCTGGTTGCGGTCGCCGCCACCGTGGCTGACCACGCTGATCAATTTGATCGACAGCACCGGCAGCACGCAGGGCATCAGGTTCAGGATCAGTCCCCCCAGCACGGCCAGGGCGAGAATGGTCAGGAAGTTCAGGCCGCCGCTTTCGGCGATGCCGGGGACCAGATCAAGGGCTCTTTCGGCGCCCCGTTCGCCATCGCCGAGAGTGAAGGTCAGGGCCGTCTTGATCAGGCTGCCCGGAGGCTCCAGGTCTTCTATGCCCCAGACTTTTGATTCCAGTATGGCGGTTCGCTTGCCGTTTGAAAAA
>CBFDVE010000406.1:0-2532 GCA_965613205.1 uncultured Rhodospirillaceae bacterium | reverse complement strand
TCACGCCTTGTCCCGTTGAATTCGGATATCCAAGGGCTGACTCGTGTCCAAATGGATGTCGCGCTGTGGGAAGGCGATGACGATGCCACACTGATTAAATTGTTCATTGATTGCTTCATGTAGTTGTGTTCCCGCGGGTAGTCGATCTTCCTGTGCCCCAACGAAACAGCGCAATTCCAGATTTAGTGTGTTATCGCCGAAGGCGGCGAAGAGGGTGTACGGAGCAGGATCGGATAAGACCAGTGGATTTTCCTCCGCCACCGCGCGCATCACCGTGTCGAGCCACATCCCGTGCGGAAACGCATGCTTGAACTGGTCGGTGATCGCCTCGTGCGGACCGAACCCGGGCACCAACATGTAGAGCGTGTGCCCGACGGCAGTCTTGCCCAGCTCGGTGGCCAGCTTGACCCGCTGGGCTTCGCCGCCGGACAGGGTCGTCGCCTGTTGACCCAGATGGATATAGCCCAGGCCGACTTTTTGCAGGGTCGTCATCTTGTCGCGAATGACCGGCACGGCCTTGAAGAAGTTGGCCCCTTCGTCGATGGTCATGTCGAGCACCTGGGCGATGGATTTGTCGCGGAAGCGGATTTCCAGGGTTTCCCGGTTATACCGCTTGCCGCCGCACACATCGCACTGCACATATACATCGGGCAAAAAGTGCATTTCGATCTTCAACACGCCATCACCCTGGCAGGCCTCGCAGCGGCCACCCTTGACGTTGAAGGAAAAGCGACCGGCCTTGTAGCCGCGCGCCTTGGCCTCGGGCAGGGCGGCGAACCAGTCGCGGATGGGGGTAAATGCGCCGGTATAGGTGGCCGGGTTGGAGCGCGGCGTGCGGCCAATGGGCGATTGGTCGATATCGACGATCTTGTCGATCAGTTCGATTCCATCCAGGCCGTCATGATCGCCGGGATGGACCCGGGCGTTATGCAGCCTTCGGGCCAGGGCCTGATACAGGGTCTCGATCACCAGGGAAGATTTGCCGCCGCCGGAAACGCCGGTAATGCAGATGAAGGTGCCGAGGGGAAAATCGACGGACAGGTTTTGCAAATTGTTGGCCCGCGCACCCTTCAATCGAAGTCGGCGCGTTTTGCTGCACGTTCGCCGCTGGCTCGGCACCGGGATGCCTCTGGCCCCGGTCAGATATTGCCCGGTCAGGCTTGCCGGGCTGGCCATGACATCGGCGGGGCTGCCCCGGGCGGTGATGTGACCGCCATGAATGCCCGCACCGGGACCCATATCGACCAGGTAATCGGCGGCCAGAATGGCGTCTTCATCGTGTTCGACGACGATCACCGTATTGCCCAGGTCACGCAGCTTTTTCAGGGTCACCAGCAGCCGGGCGTTATCCCGCTGATGCAGGCCGATGGAAGGTTCATCGAGCACGTAGAGGACCCCGGTCAGGCCGGACCCTATCTGCGAAGCCAGTCGGATGCGCTGGCTTTCGCCGCCCGATAACGTGCCCGAGGCGCGCGACAGGGTCAGATATTCCAGCCCCACGTTGACCAGAAAGCCCAGCCGTTCGTTAATTTCCCGCAAAATGCGTTCGCCGATCTGCTGGTGCTTGGGGCTCAGTTGGGCGTTTAAGCCGGCGAACCAGTTAGCCGCCCCGTCGATGGACATCTCGGTCACTTCGCTGATCTGTAAACCGACGATCTTCACGGCCAGGGCTTCCGGCTTCAATCGGTGGCCCTGGCAAGTTTCGCAGCCGGTAACGGTCTGATAGCGGCCCAGTTCGTCGCGCACCCACGATGAGTCCGTTTCCCGCCAGCGCCGTTCCATATTGGGAATAACCCCTTCGAACGGTTTTTTGACGTTATAGGATTTGTGGCCGTCGTTATATTGCATGGTCACGTCTTGCTCGCCGGTGCCGTACAGCAACAAGTCGCGAACCTTCCTGCTCTGATCCTTGAACGGGGTGGTCAGATCGAACTTGAAGTGCCGGGCCAGGCTTTCCAGGGTCTGGCGATAATACTGGGACGTGGAATTGGCCCAGGGGGCGACCGCCCCTTCGTTCAGGGACAAGTGATCGTTGGCAATGACCAAATCCGGATCGAAATACATTTCCGTGCCCAGGCCGTCACAGGCCGGGCAGGCCCCAAACGGGTTGTTGAAGGAAAACAGGCGGGGTTCGATTTCATCGATGGTAAAGCCCGACACGGGGCAGGCGAACTTGGCCGAAAAGGCGGTCCGTTCGCCGGTCTCTCCACCGTCGGCAGCCAATTCGGCGAAGGCCAGGCCGTCGGCCAGGCCAAGGGCGGTTTCGAAACTGTCGGCCAGGCGGCTTTCGATATCTTGCCGCACCACCAGCCGATCAACGACCACGTCGATATCGTGTTTGACCTTTTTATTCAGGCTCGGCACATCGTCAATTTCGTAAAACGCGCCATCGACTTTGACTCGCTGAAATCCGCGCTTGGCCAGATCCAGCATTTCCCGCCGGTATTCGCCTTTACGTCCCCGCACGATGGGGGCCAAAAGATACAGGCGGGTGCCGTAATCCATGGTCATCACCCGGTCGACCATCTGGCT
>CBFDVE010000405.1:0-2532 GCA_965613205.1 uncultured Rhodospirillaceae bacterium | reverse complement strand
CATCACCGAGAACAGGCCGATAACGGCACCGATTGCCTGCCGTGCCAACCCGCCGGGAAGCCGGTCGGCGACGATCATGGCGTCTTTGCGAAAGGCCATGTTGATCGCCACCATAACGGCGACCGTGGCGAACACGGCGGTCAGCATCCAGCCCGTGGCATAGGCCCCCAGGATTGTCCCGGCCAGCACCCCGAGCGCGATTGCCGGAGCCCAGGATTTAAGCAGCGCCCAATCGACCGCGCCCTTGCCGTGATGGGCCCGCATGGACATTATCGAGGTCGGGATGATGGTCGCCAGCGAGGTGCCGACGGCCAGGTGCATCCCGATACCCTGATCAATTCCAAGCAGGGGAAACAGATTGAACAGCACCGGCACAATGACAATACCACCGCCGACACCCAGCATCCCCGCCAGAATACCGGCGACCAGGCCGGTGCCCAAAAGCACACCGGCAAAGGCAAACATAAATTGAGGATCGGCAATCAGGTTTTCTGGCATAGGGATATATCCTGCGCTCTGGAGCGATTGTCAATTCAGACAAAAGGCTCGCAAGAGTTTGATCTTGGCTGTAACGTTCACTGGCAATAAATATTGTCCGCACGGGAACAGGGTGGAGAGATGAAAAGCAAGGCTGAAAATTCTAAAAACAAGCTGATCAACCGGGTCGTCAGCGGGGCCAGGAAAAAAATTCGGGGCCACAAAGCGCGTAAGGATTTAGGCGCCTTTATCCGCCAGTATTATGACAAGGTGCCGCCGGCCGATCTGGCCGGAGAGGGCGCTGAAAACCTGCAAGGGGCCGCCCTGGACCATTGGAATCTGGCCGCCAACCGCAAACGCAACACCACCAATGTGCGGGTTTACAACCCAAGCCTGGCCAAAAACGGCTGGACTTCCAGCCATACCATTATCGAAATCGTCAACGACGATATGCCGTTCCTGGTCGATTCCATCGCGGCTGAACTGAACGCCCTCAAGCTGACCCTGCATCTGGTCATCCACCCTTTGTATGAAGTCGAACGGGCCAAGGGTGGCAAGCTGCAAGATTTAGTCGCGGCGGGGGCGAAAACGACCAAGACATCGGTCAGTGAATCCTTCATGCAGCTTCAGGTCACGGCCCAATCGGGCCAGCGCCTGGGTGAAATCAGCCAGCGCATTCAAGAGGTTCTTGGCAACATTCGGGCCGCCGTCAAAGACTGGCTGGCGATGCGCCAGAAGATGTCGATGATTGTCGATGAGTTGATCGCGCCACCGAAACGGATCAGTCGCGAAGAAAGCGACGAGGCTCGCAATTTCCTCGAATGGGCCCATAACGCCCACTTTACTTTCCTCGGTTACCGGGAATTCGACTATCCAGCCGGCCAGCGCGGCAACAAGGCGACCATTGTGATCAACCGAAAATCCGGCCTGGGTGTGCTGCGCAACCCCAAGGCCGTGGTCTTTCATGCCATGGCCGACTTGACCACCAACCCCGACAGCGTGCGCCGTATCATCGAGCATGGGGATTTGTTGATGGTCAACAAATCCAATACCAAGTCGACCGTACACCGACCGGTCCATATGGATACCATCGCCATTAAAAAGTACGACAAAAACGGCAACATTACCGGCCAGCGCATTTTCGTCGGGCTGTTTACCTCATCGGCCTACAATCACTCGCCGCGCGACATTCCCCTGCTGCGGCGAAAAATCTCCAACACCTTCGATCGGGCCGGGTTCGAGCCATCGAGCCACGACGGCAAGGCGCTTTTGAATATTCTGGAAACCTATCCGCGTGACGAATTGTTTCAGGTTTCCGAACCCGACCTGCTGGAGACGGCCATGGGCATTTTACACCTGCAAGACCGCCAGCGGGTCGCCCTGTTCGCCCGCCGCGACAGTTTCGAACGCTTCGTTTCGTGTCAGGTTTATGTGCCCAGGGACCGCTATTCCATGGCCCTGCGCGAACGCATGCAGGATATTCTGGCGCACGCCTTCGATGGCGAACTAATGGCCCACTACGCCCAGCTTGGCGATTCTCCACTGGCCCGACTGCACGTCATATTCAAAACCACGCCGGGCGAAATTCCGGCCTACGATGTCGATAAACTGGAACTCCTGTTGATCGAAGCCGCCCGGTCCTGGTCGGGCCGGTTGAACGAAATTCTGGTCGAAACGGAGGGTGAGGAAACCGCCCATCATCTGTTTAATCGTTACAGCGAGGCTTTTCCTGTCGCCTTCCAGGATCGGTTCAGCGCCATCCAGGCTTTGAGCGATATCGCGATCATCGAAAATACGCTGGAAACAGGTGAGCTGGGCATGGCTTTGTACCGGGCCGTCGATGCGCAGCCGGACCGTGTTAATTTCAAAATCTATAACGTCGGCAAGCCCATTCCCTTGTCCGATGTATTGCCCATGCTGGAAGACATGGGGCTGCGGGTCATGCGCGACATTCCCTACGCGGTGGACGTCAATGAGTCCGGCGGCCCGGCTCCGCGCGTCTGGGTCCACGATTTCGTCATGGTCAGCGACGGCGGCGAGGAAATAGACATTGCG
>CBFDVE010000404.1:0-2549 GCA_965613205.1 uncultured Rhodospirillaceae bacterium | reverse complement strand
AGAGCACCAGGCAGCGCCGACACACATGGCGCCCACCGATGATCGTGCAGCGCTGGTACTCACCGGGCCAGTGATGCGCCAGCCAGAGATTCCTGCGGCCTTGGGCAACCTTGTCCTCCTCGGCGCGACGCAGTTGCTGCTCGGCGATCAGCGCCAGCATCATGTCCATTGCCGCGGCGCCGCCGGCGCAGGTGAACCGGTTGCGGTCGATTTCGAACAGGTCGTCGGTGGCCTCGATATCGGGAAATTCTTCGCCGAAGCCGCTCAGGTTTTCCCAGTGAATAGTGCATTTGTAGCCGTCCAACAATCCCGCATGGGCGAGAATCCGGCTGCCCGTACAGATCGCCCCCAGAGTCGCCCCGTGGCTGGACATGCGGCGCAACCGGGAAATCATTTTCGGATTGGTCTGGTTATGAATATCGGCCCCGCCGCAAACGATGACAATGGGATAGTCCTGGCAATCATCAAAGGTGCCATCCACATTGATGGAAACGCCATTGCTGGCCGTCACCGGGCCGCCATCGGCGGAGTAACAGGCCCAGCCGTACAAATTGGCGTTGGACACCCGATTGGCCAGGCGTAATGGTTCGACCGCAGAGGAAAAAGCGACGAAGGAAAAGCTTTCCGTCATGAAGAAAGCTATTTTGTGAAACGGCTGATCGCTGGCGTCGGCGTCCAAGGATAATCTCCCAGGTGACAAAACAGATGCCTCACTTAAAACCCGATTGCGATGGCTGTCCATGGGTAAATGTCGTTTTTGGAACATATGCAAGCTAAATTATATTGCCATCGATCACATAGCGATTTTTCGGGTCTTCGATTTCGATCACCCAAAGGTCCGGATCGCGCCCGGTTTGCCGCTCGATATAGGCTTCGGCTGCCGCGTCCGTGATCAACTCACCACCGCCACCATACATCCACGCCGCCGCCCCGTCCGGATCGCGAACTTGCGACAATACAGAACAGCCTTTGGCCCCCCGGTCCAGTTTCAAAACAATACTGCCCGCGTCCGCATCGCCCTTGTGGCGAATGAAGATGGGAATGCAGTTCATATCGCACAACCGCACCTGGACCTGCACCCAGATACCGGCCCTGATTTTCGATGATGTCCAGGCCAAGAATTATTCCCGTTTTGTTGATTCCGGGGGCTATATTAAAGCCATTATGTCTGAATTACACCCACGGCTCGCTGCCGACACATTGCCCCTGGCGACCTGGGAATTAAGCCAGGTGCGCCTGATGAATGACGCCAATTATCCCTGGCTGATCCTGGTGCCCGCACGGAAAAACGTAACCGGCCTGCATCAATTAAGCCCGCAAGACGGGGCCGCGTTGATGAGTGAAATCAACCGGGCTTCGATGGCATTGGAACAACTGTATACGCCGTCCCGCATCAACGTCGCCGCCTTGGGCAATATGGTGTCCCAGTTGCACATCCATGTGATCGCCCGGTTCGAAAATGATGCCGCCTGGCCGGGCCCGGTGTGGGGCGCGGTTCCAACAAAAGACTATGGTGACGAAGACTTGCGGCAAACCGTTGAAAAATTTGTCCGTGCCTTTTAGGTGATGCCGCGCAAACGGTCGTTGCGCCGCCGCAGCAATTCGATGGTCGCCAGCAGGAACACCGAGATGATCACCAGAATGGTCGCCACGGCCAGGATGGTGGGGCTGATCTGTTCGCGGATACCGGCCCACATCTGGCGCGGAATGGTGCGTTGCTCGAAACCCGACAGGAACAGAACCGCGACCACTTCATCAAACGAGGTAATAAAGGCGAACAACCCACCGGAAATCATGCCCGGCATGATCAACGGCATGGTCACTTTGAAAAAGGTATAGGTCGAAGTTGCCCCCAGGCCGTTGGCGGCGCGGATCAGACTTTGATCGAAACCGCTTAAGGTGGCGGTCACGGTAATCACCACAAAGGGCGTTCCCAGCACCGCATGGGCCAGGATAATACCCAGATAGGTCTGCGTCAGGCCGACTTTGGAATAGAAGAAATACATACCGGCGGCGGAAATAATCAGCGGCACGATCATCGGTGAAATCAACAGGCCCATAATCACCCCGCGATAGGGCATTTCCGGGCGACTGAGGCCCAAGGCAGCCACGGTGCCGAGAGTGGTCGCCACAATGGTCGCGAAAAAGGCAATAATGACGCTGTTCTTGGCCGAATGAATCCACTGCTTGTTATTGATAATATCTTCATACCAGCGCATGGAAAACGCATCGGGGCTAAAGGTCAACATGCCTTCGGTAAAGGAAAAATAGGGTTCCGCATTGAACGATAGCGGGATAACCACCAGGATCGGCGCGATCAGGAACAGCAGAATCAGACCGCAGATAATCCGGAAGGTATAATACCAGGTGGTTTCCAGTTTCCCGGCGTAGCTTGGCAGCATGTTTCCCTACCCCAGTTTCATGTTGTCGATGCCGACAATCTTCGAATACAGCCAGTATAGGGCGAGGACCCCGACCAGCAGAATACCGCCGAGCGCGGCGGCCAGCCCCCAGTTCAGGGATTTCTGCATGTGGAAGGCGATAAAATT
>CBFDVE010000403.1:0-2555 GCA_965613205.1 uncultured Rhodospirillaceae bacterium | reverse complement strand
ACGGCTTCGGTTTTACTGGAGCGGCGCGGGCTTTTGGCCAGATCCTTGAGAATGACCTCTTCAGCCTCGGTCAGGGAAATTTTGCGCACAACCGAAATTTCGCGCGACATCCGGTCCATCGCCTGTTCGAAAAGCTGGCGCTCGGAATAGGATTGTTCGGGCTGGTCCTCGGAGCGGTAAAGATCGCGCACCACTTCGGAAATATAATCGAGATCCCCCGAATTGATCTTGGCTTCATATTCCTGGGCCCGGCGGCTCCACATGGACCGCTTGACCCTGGCCTTGCCCTTCAACGTGGTCAGGGCGCTTTCCATGATCTTGCGCGAACTTAACTTGCGCAGGCCGGCACCCTCGGCCTTGCCGGTCGGAACCCGCAGGGTCATGCGGTCGCGGTCGAACGAGATAACGAACAGTTTGAGTTTGTGTCCGGCAACTTCCTGGGTTTCGATATTCACCACCTTGCCGACGCCATGGGTCGGGTAGACAACGAAGTCGCCGGGCGAACACATCAAGTCTTTAGCCATTATTCAGTCTTACTCCTGCGCAAAAAAAACCGGGTTCGGAAACAGTCATTCCAACCACCCAGACAACCAAAAACCGGCCAGGTTCCCCCAGCCGGTAGAGGTAATATAGCATATTTTTGGGTAAAAAACACCGATTACTTGGTGTTTTTATACGGATTAATCGCCTTCGCCGGGTTTTGTACTCATTAATTCGGCCTTGTTGGGTTTGCCGTCCCATTCCGCCCCATCCGCCGGAGGCTCGCCCATGGATGTGATATTGGGCCAGATGGCGGCATATTCCGTGTTGACAGCCAGCCATTTACCGGTATCGGGTTCGGTATCGGGAACGATGGCTTCGGCCGGGCATTCGGGTTCGCAAACACCGCAATCGATACATTCGTCGGGGTGGATCACCAGCATGTTTTCGCCTTCGTAGAAGCAATCCACGGGGCAAACTTCGATGCAATCCATGTATTTGCATTTGATGCAATTTTCGATGACGATGTAGGTCATTTAACTCTCCGTAAAGGCTCTTGTATCAGTTCTGTTCAGGGATTTATGGTGCCTTGGTGGGGTGCAAGTCAAGTTGTTCCAGAACCCGTTTGCGGGCAAGCCCGCTCTCCGGATCGCTGACGTAGATCAGGCCGCACACCCGGCGCACCAGGCTGGCTTCGTAATCGTGTAATATACCGTCCGCGTAGGCCACACGCCACAGCATCTCGATCATCCGCACCCGATCTTCGTGATCGAAATTATCTTTGATGGTGCGGGTGAATTTATACAGCCCGGCACTTTCGGAGGCGGCCTGGCGACCGGCTTCGGCCAGTTCCTGGGCCTCGATCTGATCCAGGTCAAACTGGTCGATCAGCAAGGCCGTTATGGTCACCTGTTCCTGATCATCAATGTGGCCATCCATGCAGGCGGCATCCATCAACAGGGCGGCGGTGGCCAGGCGCAGGGCTTCCTGGTTATCTTCTGCGCTGGGGCCGCCTTTGGCGCGGCGGTCCAGCAGGGCTTTCAGTTTTTTGATCATGGGTAGTGCCTATCACGTTCCCACTATTGCATACAAGAGAGCGCTGCCCTTACCATGCAAATTATGACCGACCAGCGACAATCCTCCCCGGCCACGGCGCGAAACAGAGACCCTATCCTGACCGTACTCAAGGATATCCTGCCCGCCACGGGTCTGGTCCTGGAAGTGGCCTCGGGCTTTGGCGAACACGCCGCCTATGTCGCCCCGCAATTGCCCGCGCTGGTTTGGCAGACCAGCGGCCGTGAACCGCAAAGCCGCCAGTCGATCATCGCCTGGACGGCTGACCTGGGACTGGCGCCTCCCCTGACCCTGGATGTTCATGACGACCCGTGGCCGATAGTTGCGGCAGATGCCGTCGTCTGTATCAACATGGTCCACATTTGCCCCTGGGCGACGACCCAGGCCTTGCTGGCCGGGGCGGCGAAACTCCTGCCAGTGGGCGGACCGTTATATCTGTACGGCCCTTATAGGGTGGACGGCCAGCACACGGCACCCAGCAACCATGCCTTCGATCTGGACCTGAAGCGCCGCAATCCCGCCTGGGGCATCCGCGACCTGGCCGATTTAACGAATGAAGCCGCCGCCCATGGCCTGGACCTGGATCGCACCGTGACCATGCCGAGCAATAATTTTTCGGTCATTTTCCGCAAAGTCTAGGCGGTTTTCTTTCTGCTCCGGCGGGCGAAGGTGTTGAGCATTTCGACGAAGGCGGAAAAGGCCATGGCGGCGTACAGATAACCCTTGGGGATGTGCAATCCGGCACCATCGGCGATCAGGGTCATGCCGATCAGCAACAGGAAACTAAAGGCCAGCATTTTGATCGTCGGACGCCGCGACACGAACGCCGCGACCGGCCCCGAGGCCACCAGCATGACGCCGACGGCCAGAATTACGGCGCTCGACATGATAATCAGGTTGTCAACCATACCGACCGCCGTGACCACCGAATCGACGGAAAAAATCACGTCGAGCAGGACAATCTGGGTGATCACGCCGAGCAACGTGGCGTGGGCGTCTTT
>CBFDVE010000402.1:0-2577 GCA_965613205.1 uncultured Rhodospirillaceae bacterium | reverse complement strand
CCCGCCGTGCGGCGAAAGCACTGACATATGGTAGTTACAATATGAACGAACTCATCGATCAGGTAGGCAAGATCGTTCAGGCAGAAGGCGAATGGCAGCCAATCACGGCGCAAGGATATCGGATTGCACCGGTCGATTTTACGGCCTACCGGCGCACAGCCGTCAAGAAACTGAAAAGCAAAGCGTATGTTGCCGATTGTGGGCGAGCGGTTCCAGCGGTACCAATCGGCATGATAGCGACGGTCGGCGAGGTCGAGGTATCGCCCGATCAGATCCGCCGTGATTTCGGCCGCGAGGTGAACCGCCTGTCCGGCCTGTTCGGCATTCGCATCGATACCGATCAGGCCCGCGCCATGGGGGTGCCGGGCAGCGTGCTGGATCGGATCATCGATCGCACCCTTTACAGTCTGGCCGCGACCGATCAGGGAATCGTTATCGACACCGACCTGGTGCGCCGCAAGATACGTAGCGTCAGTGAATTCAAGAATAGCGATGGACAGTTCGAGTTGCAGCGTTACCGGCAAGCGCTGCAACTGAATGGCCTGAGCGAAGCCGGTTATGAATCCCTGACCCGCGGCGATATGGCGCGGGCGCAATTTTTAAGCATTATCGCCTCGGCTCCTGCCGCACCAAAGCGCATGACCGAGGTCCTGTTTGCCTATCAAAACGAAAAACGGGTGGCCGAATTTGTGCTCATTCCCTATTCGTCCGTAGCGCAATCCGATGATCCGGGCGACGTTCAGTTAACCGAATATCACAGCAATAACGCGGACCGGTTTACCGCACCGGAATTTCGCAAAATCACCTATATCAGCCTGACCGCCGACGATCTGGCCAAGGAAATCGCCATTTCCGATGATACCATCGCCGAGTCCTACGCCGCCCGCATGAATGAATATCTGAGCCCGGAAAACCGGGTGTTGCAGCAAATCCGGGTCAAGGATGAAGCGGTCGCAAAAAAAGCCTATGACAGGCTCAAGGGCGGCGGCGATTTCGCTACCGTGGCCAGGGAAGTCGCCGGTCTGGACCCGGACCAGATTAATCTGGGGGCCATGACCCGCAGTCAACTGCTGCCTGAACTGGCCGACCCGGTATTTGCCTTGCAGCCGGGCCAATTTACCGCCCCCCTGAAAAGCCTGTTGGGCTGGCACATTATCCGACTGGACTCCATCACGGCCCCGGTTCAGAAAAGTCTGGCAGACATCAAAGAAAATCTGGTCAAGGAGCTGGCGTCCGACAAAGCCATCGATTCTCTTTACCGGGTCGCCAACAGCCTGGAAGACGAACTGGGCGGCGGTGCCACTTTCGAAGAAGCGGCCCGGGCGCTAAACCTGCCGATCAGGACGATCCCGATGATCGATCGCAGCGGCACCGCCAATGGTGTGCCCGTTGCCGACCTGCCAAAAGGCGACTTCCTGAGCGTCGCCTTCGAGACCATCGAAGGGCAGGACAGCCCGCTTACGGAATCCGGCGGTGACGGTTATTTCATCATTCGAATCGATAGTGTCACCGCCCCCGAACTGCGCCCGCTCGCCAGCATCCGGGCCGATGTCCTGTCCGCCTGGCAACAGGATCAACGGGCCGAGAACGGTAAGAAAATGGCGCAAGATATAATTGCCAAGATCAAGTCCGGCGAAAATATGGCGACACTGGCCAAAGACCTGGGTTTGAAGATTAGCAATACAGAACCATTCACCCGCCGGGAAAGCGTCGGTTCCCTGTCGCCAAGCCTGGTCACCGCCCTGTTTGCCGCGTCGCCTGGCGACACTTTGGAAGCGGTCGGCAATGGCGGTCATGTGGTCGCCCGCCTGAAAGATGTCAAGGCGGCCAACCCGGTGGCCCGCAAGAAAGACCTGGATGCCCTGGGCCAAAGCCTGACATCGGCCATGCGCGCCGACTTACTCGGCCAACTGTCCGGGGGATTGCGGCAGACCTATCCGGTTTCCATCAATGCGGCGTCTCTCGACGCCCTGTTCTAATAAACCCCCCCATGGAGCTGTTCCCGGAAGCCGATAAATTCAGAGACCTCTACGACAAGGGCCAGGCCCAGGTAGTCTGGACATCCCTGGTCTCGGATCTGGAAACGCCGGTCTCGGCCTTCCTCAAACTGGCCGGGGAGAGCGCCAACAGTTTCCTGCTGGAATCCGTCGAGGGCGGTGCCATCCGGGGCCGCTATTCCTTCATCGGACTGCGTCCCGATATGATCTGGCGCTGCTCTGGCGATCTGGCCGAAATCAATCGCCAGGCGCTGGTCGAGGGCTCTGAGTATGAACCCTGCCAGGATGGTTCTATCCAATCACTCAAATCCTTTGTCGATGAGTCTGTCATCGACCTGCCGCCCGGCCTGCCGCCCATGGCCGCCGGACTGGTCGGCTACATGGCTTACGATACGGTGCGTCTGGTCGAACATCTGCCTGACGCAAACCCTGATGTGATGGGCACCCCGGATGGTATTTTTGTGCGCCCGACCATCATCGCCGTGTTGATCACCACTTCGACAGCAAACAACGAAACGATGCCGGCCGCGACCAAACGTCCGAACGGCTCGCGTGTCGCTTCGGCAACTACCAGCCCACG
>CBFDVE010000401.1:0-2595 GCA_965613205.1 uncultured Rhodospirillaceae bacterium | reverse complement strand
GCATCTGAGCGCTTATATTCTGATCTTGCAGGGTCTGCCCGACAGAGCCATCGATCGATTGTTGCAGGTCATCGGTGAGCATCCGGGCAGTGCCGATTATCATGCGACCCTGGCTATTGCCTACCAGTCCGATGGCAACAAGAAAGAGGCCTGCGCCAGTTACCGCCGGTTGTTGAATTTGGTGCCCGATGATCTGGGCGCGCTGATCAGTCTGGCGGAAATGAACGCGGTGAATGGCATCGATGCGAAAAATGTCGATATCCAGGAAGGCGTATCCGTACGCATGATGGGATTTTTCGTTGCCAGGAGTTTCACCTATTTTGAACGTGCCCTGGCCGTCGATTCCAGCGATCCCGGCGTAACAGAATTTGGCCAGGCACTGGTTCGCCATTTGCAACAAAACATGACCTCGAAAATGGACGCCGCAGTGCCCGATGGTATCGGACGGGGCAAGCCGAAAGTCATTTACCCATTGCGGGTGATCGGCAGAATAGGTCACCTGATCATCGAGCCTTTTTTGCTGAAATGTCTGTTTGATCCGGAACAGTACGACATCATCGTTCTTACCGTTCCCGTTGAGGCAGCGGTCAGCGCACCGGTATTTGATATTGCCCTGCGACAGACCTTTCCGGTGCACCTGACAGGGCCCAGTCCGGCCCTGGAATTGTGGGGGGCAGATTGCGGTATTCGTGTCATCGGCGAGACAACTTATGTGCTGGAGCGGGTCAATGAATTGGCCGGGCGGGTGCTGGCCAACATGAAAGACGGCAAACTGCCCTACAAATTGACACTCAACGATCAGGAGAAGGAACAGGGGCTCAGACTTCGTACCGATTTCGGCATCCCGGCCGATGCGCCGATTGTCACGTTGTACGTGCGTGAGCAAGGCTATTTCCCGGCCCATATTCATCATAGTCACCGCAACGCCAACGTCGAGACCTACATCCCGGCGATTAAATATCTGGTCGAACAGGGCTTCACCGTGGTCAGGATTGGCGATGATAAAATGCAGCGGTTACCGGATTTGGGGCCGCAGGTAATCGATGCGCCGTTCCACCCTGCCTACGACCAGCTTGTCGAACCCTATTTCGTCTCTGAAAGCGCCTTTATGGTCAAAACCCTGTCCGGCCCGGATTGTCTTTCCATGGCCTTCGGCATCCCCAGCGTTATTACCAATTTCTACTGGAACGCTTTTGCGACCCAGATAAAAGACGATCTGTGTGTGCCGAAAAAGTACTATTCTCACCGCTACCAGCGGGACCTGACCTTAAGCGAAATAGCCACCGACAAGGACTTGCTGTTCGCCGGGAATGCGGTCGATTTTACTTCCCGGCATATTCAGTTGATCGACAATACGGAACAGGAAATATTGCAGGCGACCGGTGAAATGGTCGCCCGGCAACGGGGACAATTCGAGGAGACCGCAGCCTACGACACCAGGTTCCGCAAATTGTGCCGACGTATTCACGAGGACTGCAAAAATAATATCTATAGTGATGGCCACATAAATCTTGAGACCGATTATTTCGGCCCCTACCTGGGGGGCCTGAAGATTTCCCACACTTATTGTGATTCGAATCCGGATTTCCTGTGGTAGAGCGACAGCAAAAAGTCGTGCTGATCGTTCAGGCCCGTATGGGGTCGGTCCGGTTGCCCGAAAAAACAATGATGCCGCTGGCCGGCAAGCCCATGCTGTCGCGCATGATTGAGCGACTGCGCCGCTGCCGGGCTGTTGACCATATTGTCATCGCGACGACGGAACTGCCAGGCGACGATGTCGTTGCCGATCTCGCCCGGTCTGAAAACATGAGCGTCTTTCGCGGGTCCGAAAACGACCTGGTGGATCGATACTATCAGGCCGCGCTGACGTTCGAGGCCGATGTGGTGGTCCGTATTCCGGCCGATAATCCGGTCCCGGAACCGTCCGAAATTGATCGCATCATTGGCTACCATCTGGCCAGCGACAACGCCTATTCATCCAATCTGGCGCAAGTCCTGGGCAATGGCTATCCCGATGGCATCGGGGCCGAAGTGATGGAGTTCTCGGCGTTGAAAGAGATATGGCAGCGGGTCAGTGATCGATACCGCAGGGAACATCCGCATCTGAGTTTCTATGATTACGAAAAGGGTCAAGCCGTGGCACCGGACATATTTAAGGTCGGGACAGTCGCCTGCCCGCCCGACTTCAGCCGGCCCGATATTGTGCTTGACGTTAATACGGCAGCGCAATATCGCTTTCTTGACGCGTTGTACTGTAGCCTTTATCCGCACAACAACGATTTTCATATTACCGACATCATCGCCTGGTGCGACCGGCGAAGGTTATCGGGGGAGGGCGGACATGACGGATAACAAGCGGGTTGTGTATTACAATGGCGAGCTTGTGCCTGAATCAGAGGCCCGGATTTCGATTTATGATTCGGCCCTGATGTTCGGCGATATGGTGTTTGAAATGACCCGTTCCTTCAACGGCGTCCAGTTCAAGCTTGGGGAACATTTAAAACGGTTGTATGTCGGCCTGAAGATATTGCGCATTAAAATTCCGCTCGGCCCCGCTGAAATGGAACAGGCGGTTCTTGACACCATAGACGCCAA
>CBFDVE010000400.1:0-2608 GCA_965613205.1 uncultured Rhodospirillaceae bacterium | reverse complement strand
TGACAAGTCCAACGAGATCACGGCGATCCCTCAATTGCTTGATTTGCTGGCCCTGAAAGGCGCGATTGTGACCATCGACGCGATGGGCTGTCAGAAGGCGATCGCCGCCAAGATCGTCGATAAAAAGGCCGACTACGTGCTCGGCCTGAAAGGCAACCAGGGGGCCTTGCGCAAGGACGTGGAACTGCTGTTTTCCGAACAGGGCGAACGCAACTTCGCCGACCTTGCCGTGTCGCGCTATCGCACCGTCGACGCCGACCACGGTCGCCTGGAAACCCGCGACATCGTGGCCACAGAAGACATTCAATGGCTCCGCGAACGCCACCCCTGGAAAGGCCTTCGAAGTGTTGTCGCAATCACCGCAGAGCGTGAAGTCGCCGACAAGACATCGCGCGAGACCCGCTTTTTCATCTCCTCACTCCCCGCCGACGCCGAACACCTCGCCAATGCCATCCGCAGCCATTGGGGTATTGAAAACGGCCTCCACTGGGTATTGGACATGACCTTCCGCGACGATGAGTGCCGCATTCGAAAGAAAAACGCTCCGGCCAATTTTACCACCGTCAAACACATGGCGATAAATTTGCTCCGAAAAACCCCGGGGAAACACAGCCTCAAATCAAAGCGCCATATGGCCGCCTGGGATGATGAGTTCCTAATGAAGGTCATCAAGGCGTGAAAACGTTCACTCGATTCCCCTGGGTCAACAAATTGTTGTAGTATGCTGCGTGAAAAATGGATTGGGAATTCCCGGTCGGCGGCTGGCCTCGGTGTGAACCGAGGCTTTTCGCTTTTCAGGGGAAAATTTTTAACCCCATCCCCATAGCCCCACCAGATGGCTTTTCAATTAATTTATTTTCTATCACATCATAAGCTCTGTTAGCCTGCTCTGGCGCTAAGACATGTCTGCCAATTGGGTGGGCGACCATATCCGCTAATTGCATTCCCGTTGAATTAGTTTGCTTGACAGCGAATCGGATATCAAAAGGTGTAATCGAATAATCCCGCTTGAAGCGCATACCGTGATCGTAGTGATTGCTGATTATTCTGTGAAATTCCAGTTCCAACTCTCTGTCTTCCTTTTTTCCCCTGGCTTCTACGATGAAGTGCGTCAATTTGTTGTGCTGTTTGTTTTGAATGAGAAAATCATGAGTGCGTTCCAGACAAAATTGTAATGCCGGCGTATATGGATTTCTGGGTGAAGAAAATTTTCTTGCGTACTTTAATTTTTCAATTGCCGTCGCAACTATTGAAAAAGAAGACCCGTCGATGAGCGCATTCAGATCCGCATGAAATATTTCCCGGGCTTCTCTGTTCAGCAGAAATCCGAAATCGCCTTCTGATTTTCGAATTTCACGGGCATGGAGTATGACCATATCGTGGCCAAAATGTTTGAATTTGAATTTCTGGAATTCCGGAACAATATTGTCAGCGTATTCCGCCTTTTTCACCAGGCAGCAGGCAAGGACAAAAATTGGATAAGCCTCATCTATAAACCTAAGGCCGTGATCTCCACTTTCATCGACATAGATGATGAAATCGCTGAATTCCATAATTCGGATACTGGCAATTTAATCATGCACGAACAAGCTCCTAACTGAATTTTGAGTCTGTTAGCGGCTTCGCTCCTGCGCTATGTTCTGGCTCCCACCTCCTCGAGCGAGTCCATAGAGCATGTCCGACCGTATTCTGATTGTCGATTTTGGTTCCCAGGTGACCCAGTTGATCGCCCGCCGGGTGCGTGAAAGCGGGGTTTATTCGGAAGTTCACCCGTTTAACGCGGTCAGTGTGGAAAGCGTTGCCAAATTTGATCCCAATGGCATCATCCTGTCCGGCGGCCCGGCGTCGATCACCGGCATGGACACGCCCAGGGTTCCCGAAGGATTGTTCCATATGGGTTTACCGGTGCTGGGCATCTGTTATGGCCAGATGGCCATGGCCGAGGCGCTCGGCGGTCAGGTCATTTCATCCGATCATCGGGAGTTCGGTCGCGCCTTTGTCGAGGTGGCAGACGATTGCGATCTGTTCCACGGTGTCTGGGATGTGGGCTCAACCGAACAGGTGTGGATGAGCCATGGTGATCGCATCGATGCCGCGCCAGCCGGATTTCGTACCGTGGCATCTTCCGAAGGTGCGCCCTTTGCCGCCATCGCCGATGACCAGCGGCATTTTTACGGCCTGATGTTTCACCCGGAGGTTGTTCACACCCCGCACGGTGCCAAACTGCTGGAAAATTTCACCCACCGGGTCTGCGGCTGCGCCGGGGACTGGACCATGGCCGGGTTCCGTGAGCAGGAAATTGCTAAAGTCCGCGAACAGGTCGGCGATGGCAAGGTTATTTGTGGCTTATCGGGCGGGGTCGATTCATCCGTCGTCGCGGTGTTGCTGCACGAGGCCATCGGCGATCAGTTGCAATGCGTTTATGTCGATACCGGCTTCATGCGCTTGGGCGAAACCGAGGAAGTGCTGAGTTTGTTCCGCGATCACTACAATATTCCCCTGGTCCACCGGGATGCGTCCGACCTGTTCATCGATCAACTGATCGGCGAAGTGGACCCGGAAAAGAAACGCAAAATTATTGGTAACCTGTTCATTAAAATTTTTGAAG
>CBFDVE010000399.1:0-2609 GCA_965613205.1 uncultured Rhodospirillaceae bacterium | reverse complement strand
CGCGGCTGGTGACGGCGCATTACTCGCTGCTGGTCGAAGGCATCGGGCAGATGTTCGTGGCCGGGCCGCCGGTGGTGAAACGGCCCCGGCCTGCGGGCTTTATTTATCGGGCGTAAGTTACTAGATTTTACGGGTCCCCTCATAACCGGAGAAACCGAAGCCCATGAGCGATATCAAACTGAGCCTGGAAAACTCGTCGGGAAACCGGCAAAACCCTGAATCCGGGCACCCCATCGCCGGATACCTAGCCCTGCTGTTCGGCCTGCTTGGCATCTTTTCCGTCGGCTATGTGTTCGTCCCCCTGACCTTCATCGCCGCCATCGTGGCCTTGTTTGCCGGCCAGATCATCTGGGGAATTTTCGGCATGTTGCTGGGCTTCGCAGGGCTGCTGACGTCTCCGGTGCTGCTGGCCTTCCTCGGCATGGCCTGGTTGCTGGCACTTTTCTAAATCAACGCTTCGGCATACATGTTGATAGTGAAACTGATAAACAGGTCGAAAACCACAATTGCGGCGGCTACGGGGCCGGGGATATCCAGCGCCGTCTTGGTGATGAACCAGGAATAGACGATGATTGCGATCATTGCCATGAGCACGAAAAACCCGCCGCCGCCGGGCAACAAACCGGTTATGGAAAACAGCACAATGGGTATGTACAGGGCGTTTTGCAGCACGGCTGACCAGTTATAGGCGATGATAAATCTCATATAGTGATGGGTCCGCTGTA
The DNA here is from genome assembly GCA_965613205.1 of uncultured Rhodospirillaceae bacterium. Lineage (GTDB taxonomy): Bacteria > Pseudomonadota > Alphaproteobacteria > Rhodospirillales > JABHCV01 > CAZZKE01. The sequence goes on along the minus strand of CBFDVE010000399.1, from coordinate 1,884 downwards.
ATTGCGCACAAATGCGGGGGATCAGCACGGGAAAGGCGACCCAACCGACTACATAGGCAATCATTTCTATGAAGAAATAGCGCAACAGAGAGCTGTCGATATCATCGACGGTGTAGCGTACCGCCGTCAACACCAGGAACAGGGGTAGGATAACGGCGGCCGCCTTGAACGAATTCCAGAAGCCTTCTTCGGTGTTATTGAAGAACGACAGGCCATGCGGATCCATGCGCGCCAGCCGGTAGGCGCCGTACAGGGAATTCAGAACTTCGCCAAGAAAAGACATCAGGATTTGAAATAAGCGTTAAGCGTGTGTGTGTAAATATCGGCCAAGGCTTTAATATGGCCGATTTCCACATGTTCATCGACCTTGTGGGCGGTGGCATTTTTCAGGCCCAGCTCGGCCACCGGGCAATAATCCTTGATAAAGCGGGCGTCCGATGTACCGCCAGTGGTGCTCAATTCCGGGGTCAATCCGGTGACCTCTTGAACGGCGTTTTGCAAGATATCGCTTAATGCACCGGGCGGGGTCAGGAACGCTTCGCCGGAGACGGAAAGATCAAGGCCATAGCGGATGTTTGCCGGACCGGCAACCGCGTCGCACAAATCGCGCATTTTTTGTTCCAGGGTGGCCCCGGTATGGATGTCGTTAAAGCGAATATTAAAACGGGCATCGACCTTGGCCGGGATCACGTTGGTGGCCTGATTGGCCGTATCCATGGCGGTGATTTCCAGGTTCGAGGCCTGAAAATGGTCGGTCCCGTCATCAAGCTGGTTTTCGCTGATCGCAGATAGCAGGGCCAGCAGTCCAGGCATCGGATTATCGGCCAGTTGGGGATAGGCCACATGACCCTGTTCGCCGAACACGGTTAGATGGCCGTTCAGAGACCCCCGCCGACCGATTTTAATGGTGTCGCCAAAGGCCTCCCCACTGGTCGGTTCACCGACCACGCAAACGTCCATGGTTTCGCCCTGTTCGGCCATCCACGATAACATCTTGACCGTACCGTTAATGGCCGGGCCTTCTTCGTCGCCGGTGATCAGCAGACTGATGGAACCGCCAAAATCCTCGCCGCGGGCGGCGATAAAGCGGGACGTGGCGGCGGCGAAACAGGCAATGGCGCATTTCATGTCAGCGCTGCCACGCCCGAACAACTTGCCGTCTTTCATGGCGGCCCCGAAGGGATCAACTTGCCAGTCTTGCCGGTCGCCAATGGGCACCACGTCGGTATGGCCGGCGAAGCAGAAATTGGGCGCGCCCGTGCCGATGCGGGCATAAAGATTGTCCACCTCCGGCGTATCCTTATCGGTGAAAGGCAGGCGGGTGCAGGTGAAACCGATGGCTTCCAGCTCAATTTGCAAGAGGTCCAGCGCGCCCGCTTCGTCGGGGGTCACGCTGGGACAGCGGATCAGCCGGGCGGCCAGGTCGAGGGGGTCGATAATATGGGACATGGCCGGTTCAGTCGCGGAGCAACTCGTTGATCGAGGTCTTGGCGCGGGTTCTTTCGTCCACTTTCTTGACGATGACCGCGCAATAGAGGTTCGGCGCCGGTTTGCCGTCGGCCATTTTGTCCCGGCTCGACGGCATCGATCCCGAAACCACCACCGAATAGGCCGGCACCCGGCCGTAATGAATTTCACCGCTTGCCCGGTCGACCACCTTGGTCGAGGCCGAAATATAAACCCCCATGCCGAGCACCGAGCCTTCTTCGACGATCACCCCTTCGGCGACTTCGGCGCGCGCCCCGATGAAACAATTGTCTTCGATAATGGTCGGTCCGGCCTGTAGGGGTTCCAACACGCCGCCGATGCCGGCGCCGCCCGAAAGATGCACGTTCCTGCCGATCTGGGCGCACGAGCCGACCGTCGACCAGCCGTCGACCATGG
>CBFDVE010000398.1:0-2611 GCA_965613205.1 uncultured Rhodospirillaceae bacterium | reverse complement strand
CTGGGCGCCGGATTCCAGATCCTTTTGGCGTCTGAACGCATGTTCGGAAACCTTGGCCTGAATAACTCCGTCACTGACCGCCTTGACGATGCCGCCCTGGGCCTCGACCCAGTCCATGGCGGCAACAATCCTGTCTTCCATTTCGTTGGTCAGGGTCTCGATGTAATAGGAGCCGCCCAGCGGATCGACCGTGTCACCCAGTCCGATCTCCTCGATCAGCAACTGCATGGTCCGTAGCGACAGACGCTGCGCCTTCGGCGTCGGTATGGTGTAGGCCTCGTCATAGCAGCACAGCGCCATGGTCTGCGCCCCGGACAGCGCCCCGACCAGGGCGTAATAGGCACCTCGCATGATATTGTTTTCCGGCTGTTCGATGGTCAGGCCAAAACCGCCGCCACCGGCACCGGGGCCACCCTGTTCGAAGGCGGCATGGCCGTAGCGGTCGAAGGCGGCGCGCTTGTCGTCGTCTTTCAGAACTTCGTAGGCTTCGTTGACTTCCTTGAATTTACGCTCGGCTTGCTGATCACCGGGATTGCGATCCGGGTGATAATCCATGGCCAGCTTGCGGTAGGCCTTTTTGATGTCGCCCTGACCAGCGTCCCGGTTGACCCCCAGGAGCGTGTAGTAGTCCTCTTTGCTCATATGTCGCTCTTCGGCCCCACTACGTCGCTTGTCGTTTTAGTCGTCTTTCTTTTTGTCGTCATCCGGTTCGGCCGAACCGGCATCGGGATCGACCTCTTCAAACTCGGCATCGACCACATCGCCCTCGGCCTCATCCGTTGCGGGTTCGGCGCCTTCTTCGGGTGCGGCCTGCTGTTCGGCTTCCTGAGTTGCCTTGTACATGGCCTCGCCCAGTTTCATGGAAGCCTGGGTCAGGGTTTCGGTTTTCGCCTTGATGTCCTCGGCGTCTTCGCCTTTGAGGGCTTCTTTCAACTGCTCGATGGCGTCTTCAATTTCTTTCTTGTCGTCGTCGCCAACCTTGTCGCCGTATTCGGCTACGTTCTTTTCCGTCGAATGAACAAGGGCGTCGGCATGATTGCGGGCCTCTACCGTCTGGCGCCGCTTTTTGTCCTCTTCGGCGTGGGATTCGGCGTTCTGAACCATTTTTTCGATGTCCTCGTCGGATAGTCCGCCCGACGCCTGAATGCGAATTTGCTGTTCCTTGCCGGTCGCCGTGTCCTTGGCCGAGACATTGACAATGCCGTTGGCATCGATATCGAAGGTGACTTCGATCTGCGGCACGCTGCGGGCGGAAGGGGGAATGCCGACCAGGTCGAACTGGCCCAGGATCTTGTTGTCGGCGGCCATTTCCCGTTCGCCCTGGAAGACCCGGATGGTGACCGCCGTCTGGTTGTCTTCGGCGGTCGAGAATATCTGGCTTTTGCGGGTCGGGATGGTGGTGTTGCGGTCGATCAGGCGGGTAAAGACGCCGCCCAGGGTTTCGATACCGAGCGACAGGGGGGTCACATCGAGCAGCAGTACGTCTTTCACATCACCACTCAAGACGCCGCCCTGAATGGCCGCACCAATGGCCACCACTTCGTCCGGGTTGACCCCCTTGTGGGGTTCGCGACCGAAGAATTCCTTGACCGTTTCAAACACTTTCGGCATCCGGGTCATGCCGCCGACCATGATCACTTCGTCGATTTCACCAGCCGTCACCCCGGCGTCTTTCAGGGCCTTGCGGCAGGGTTCGACCGTGCGCTGGATCAAATCTTCGACCAGGGCTTCAAGCTTGGCGCGGGTCAGTTTGATGTTTAGGTGCTTGGGCCCGGAAGCATCGGCGGTAATGAACGGCAGGTTGATTTCCGTCTGCTGGGTCGAGGAAAGTTCGATCTTGGCCTTTTCGCCTTCTTCTTTCAGCCGTTGCAGGGCCAGTTTGTCCTGGCGCAAATCTATCCCGTGGTCTTTTTTGAATTCGTCGGCCAGGTAATCGACAATGCGGGCGTCGAAATCTTCGCCGCCCAGGAAGGTGTCGCCATTGGTCGATTTAACTTCGAACACGCCGTCGCCGATTTCCAGCACCGAGACATCAAACGTGCCACCGCCCAGATCGTAAACGGCAATAGTGCCGCCTTCTTTCTTTTCCAGGCCGTAAGCGAGTGCGGCTGCGGTCGGTTCGTTGATAATGCGCAGAACTTCCAGACCGGCAATCTTGCCCGCATCCTTGGTCGCCTGACGCTGGGAGTCATTAAAGTAGGCGGGTACCGTAATAACTGCTTTGTTGACGGGCTGCCCCAGATTTTCTTCGGCAATTGCTTTTAACTCTTTTAAGATAAAGGCCGAAATTTCCTGGGGTTTTAAGTCGCGTCCGCCCAGGCTAATTTGTTCATCGCTACCCATTTTACGTTTTATAGAGCGAATGGTGTTATCGGGGTTAAGGGCATATTGATTAAGGGCCGGTTGGCCTACTAACCAACCCGCTTGTTCAGAATAGCCCACCACCGAAGGGATGATTTTTTGGTCGTCCTTAGCTAAGAGGCGGGGCTGACCGTTTTCTACAATGGCTACAGCAGAGTTGGTTGTACCCAAATCTATACCAATAATCTTTGACATAATTTTATTCTCCAAATTAGATTTTTTTGACTGCACCCGGGGTATAACCCTTGGC
>CBFDVE010000397.1:0-2612 GCA_965613205.1 uncultured Rhodospirillaceae bacterium | reverse complement strand
GGGCACCCGGTTTCTGGGCCATGTCGAACGCTGCGGCGTGTTGCTGCATGTGGTCGATGGCACGGCGGAAGATGTCGCCGCCTCCTATCAAGTTATCCGCCAGGAACTGGCCGCCTATGGCGGCGGCCTGGCCGATAAGCCGGAAGTGGTGGCGCTCAATAAATGCGATGCCCTGACCGGACAGGACATTACCAAAAAAACGGCGGCCCTGAAAAAAACGTGTAAATCAGATGTTTGCAAGCTCTCAGCCGTGTCCGGCCTGGGGGTGGAACAAATGCTGCGGTCCATGAACGCCATCATCCACGAACAACGGGGCGACAATGAAGAGCCCGAACGAGGCGTGTTCGAACCATGATTGGTGCTATTCCTGATCTGGCCCAGGCCAAACGCATTGTCATTAAAATCGGCTCGGCATTATTGGTCGATGACGCAACCGGCAGCCTCAACCGGCCCTGGCTGGCGGCCCTGGCCGATGATATTTCGCGCCTGCGCGGTCGCGGCCAGCAGGTCGTGATCGTCTCATCGGGGGCGATTGCGCTGGGTCGGCGGCACCTGGGCTTCGATCAGCGGGATTTAAAGCTGGAGGAAAGTCAGGCCGCCGCCGCCATCGGCATGATGCGACTGGCCCATGCTTATCAAGAAGAACTGAACCGCTTTGATTTGACCGTCGCCCAGGTCTTGCTGACCCTGGACGACAGTGAAAACCGGCGACGTTACCTGAACGCGCGGAGCACGCTGGAAACCTTGCTGAGCCATGGTGCGGTGCCGCTGATCAACGAAAACGACACGGTGGCGACCGATGAAATCCGCCTGGGCGCTCGGGTGGCGGCCATGGTCAGCGCCGATTCCCTGGTGCTGCTGTCCGATGTGGATGGCCTGTACAATGCCGATCCGCGCCTTGATGCGAAGGCCAGAATTATCCCCTTAGTCGAGCGGATCACGCCGGAAATCGAGGCCATGGCCGGGCAAAGCGGCTCGCGCATCGGCAGCGGCGGCATGGTGACCAAGCTGGTGGCGGCGAAAATCGCCACCGGGGCCGGCTGTGCCATGGTCATCGCCGATGGCCGTCCGCTCAACCCGATTGGCCGCATTGAAGATGGCCAGGCGGTGACCTGGTTTCTGCCCCACGCCACCCCCCGGTCGGCCCGCCAGCACTGGATCGCCGGCACCCTTAATCTGTCCGGCGCGGTGGTGGTCGATGACGGGGCTCTAAAGGCCTTGCAGGGGGGCAAGAGTCTGCTGCCCGCCGGGGTCGTTGATGTCACCGGCAACTTTGAAAAAGGCGACGCCGTGGCGGTTAAAACAGCCCAAGGGCAGGAGGTGGCGCGCGGCCTGATCGCCTACAGCGCGACCGATGCCCGCTTGCTCATGGGCCATAAAAGCAGTGAAATAGAGGGCCTTCTGGGCTACCGTGGCCGGGACGAATTGATTCACAGGAACGATCTGGTGCTGTCATGACGCAAGTCGCCGAGACCCTGAACGATGATCTGGATATTGCCGCCCTGATGCAGGACATGGGCAGGGCCGCCAAGGAAGCCGCAGCGGTGTTGGCTCAGGCCTCAACGGAATTGAAAAATACCGCCCTGCGCCAGGCGGCAAAATCCATGCGCAACCGGGCTGCGGAAATTCTCGCCGCCAATGGCCATGACATGACGGCGGCACGCGCCAAGGGCCTCAGCGCCGCCATGCTCGACCGTCTGGAACTGAACCATGAACGGATCGAGGCCATGGCCGCCGGGCTGGAAGCCATTGCCGATCTGGCCGATCCGGTGGGTCAGATCATGGCCCAATGGGATCAGCCCAGTGGCCTGCAATTCGAACGTGTGCGCACGCCCTTGGGGGTCATCGGGGTGATCTACGAATCCCGCCCCAATGTCACCGCCGATGCCGGGTCTTTGTGCCTGAAGGCGGGCAACGGGGTCATTTTGCGCGGCGGTTCGGAAAGTTTTCATTCCTCCCGCGCGATCATGGATTGCCTGGCCCACGGCCTGGCCGCCGCCGATCTGCCGGCGGCCTCCATTCAGTTGATCCCGACAACCGACCGGGCCGCCGTCGGCGAATTGTTGCGGCTGACCGATTATGTCGATGTCATTGTGCCGCGTGGCGGCAAGTCGCTGATCGAACGGGTCACGGCGGAAAGCCGCATTCCCATGTTCAAACATCTGGAAGGCCTGTGCCATACCTATATCGATGCCAGCGCCGACAAAGACATGGCTCGCCGGGTCACCCTGAACGCCAAAATGCGCCGCACCGGGGTCTGCGGCTCGCTGGAAAATCTACTGGTGGCGCGCGCCGTGGCCGCCGACATTCTGCCCGGCATTGTCGATGACCTGGCCGCCGCCGGATGCGAAGTGCGCGGCGATGGCGCCGCCCAGGTCCTCGATTCCCGCATTGTCCCGGCCACGGATTCAGATTGGGACACGGAATACCTGGATGCCATCATTGCTGTCGCCATTGTCGAAGACGTGGACGACGCCGTCGCCTTCATCGCCGCGCACGGTTCCCAACACACCGATGCCATCATCGGCGAAGATGCCAACGCCGTTGCGACTTTCCTCAACAGGGTCGATAGCGCCATTGTCATGGTCAACGCCTCGACCCAGTATGCCGAT
>CBFDVE010000396.1:0-2621 GCA_965613205.1 uncultured Rhodospirillaceae bacterium | reverse complement strand
GTTGGTGGACGGCTCTGGCAGGGACCACAATTTTCAGCCTGTTGCCCGATATGGGGCCGCCGACCACTCCTGTTTTTGATATCGGCCTGGATAAATTCATTCATCTGGCAACCTATCTTGTTCTGGCCGGGGTGCCGGCACTGTCATTCAAGCTCGGGAGCCCGATGGTTCGTTCGGTTATCGGAGTTGCTGTGTTGTCCGTTGCTATTGAACTGGTCCAGGACCTGGTGCCGGATCGGCTGTTTTCAATGGGCGACGTGGCAGCCAATTTTCTGGGGGTCATTTTGGGCGTGGTGATCGGCTTGTATTCGCGCCGGTTTGCGATAAGATATTTTGCATAAGCCTCTGGCGAATAAATATTATTTTGGTGAATGATCCGGTATGAGCACCGAACGCACAGACGCCGCACACGGGACGGATGACATCGATGACCTGCTGACGGCGCGGGATCAGGGATTTCCGCTGTCGTCATCAGTGGTGATTGGCATTTTTGTCATTCTGGACGGTTTGTGGATCGCCGCTACTGGGGGTTCTGCATATTATTATTATGTGGGCGGCAATATATTGGACGCCGACCTTTATCCCGCCGTCGTCGTCTTCATCTGGCTGGTGTCGCTGTTTTTGTTCCATTATGGCGGTCTATACGATTTCAATGCGATCATGACGCCCTTTGGCAATATGTACCGGCTGGCCGTCGCCATGGGCACTTCGTTTATGTTACTCCTGGCGGTGGCGTTTTCCATGAAGGTGTCTGATGAATTTTCCAGGGTCTGGATGTATATGTATGGATTCAGCGCCTTTGCCGGGATTTTTGCCACCCGGGCGATAGGTTTTTTCGTCATCAGCCACCTGGCCAATATCGGTGTTTTCGCCCGTAACGTTCTGATTGTCGGCGGCGGCAAGCAGGCCGAACAACTGATGCTCCAGATGGCCAAGGAACGGCCTCGTTTCAATCATGTGGCGGGGGTTTTCGATGACCGCCTGGAACGCATCGGACCGATGGTCGGGCGGGCCCCGGTGCTGGGCAATCTGGACAGCCTGATCGATTACGTTCGCAACAACCGGGTCGATGACATCATCGTCACCCTGCCGTGGAACGCCGATGAGCGGCTGGTCGATATCATATCCAAGCTGCGCGTGTTGCCGGCCGATATTCATTTGGGGTCTGACCTGGTCGGCTTTCGCTTCCCTTATCGACCGTCGCAAAACCACTTCACCGGCGTGCCCATGATGGAAGTAGTGAATATGCCGCTAACGGGCTGGAACATCGCCCTGAAAGTGCTGGAAGACAGGGTGCTTGGGGCGCTCTTAATAATCGCTTTTTTGCCGGTTCTGGCTATGGTGGTGCTGGCCATCCGTATGGAAAGCAAGGGACCGATTTTATTTCGACAAAAACGCTTCGGTTTCAACAATCAGATTTTCAACATCTACAAGTTTCGCTCCATGTACCATGACCGACCGCCGGAAAAGGAAACCATGCAGGCGACCAAGGATGACCCACGCATCACCAAAGTCGGTAACTTCATTCGCCGCACCAGCCTGGATGAATTGCCGCAGCTTTTCAACGTGGTTGGTGGTTCCATGTCGCTGGTCGGGCCAAGGCCTCATGCGGTCGATCACAACGAAGAATACGGTGCCGTTATCCGCGGCTATTTCGCCCGCCACCGGGTCAAGCCCGGCATTACCGGCTGGGCCCAGGTCAACGGCCTGCGCGGCGAAACAGATACGCTGGAAAAAATGGAGGCCCGCGTTCGCTACGATACGTACTATGCGGAAAACTGGTCACTGCTGTTCGATTTGCAAATCCTGGCGAAGACGGCGTTCGTCGGGTTTGTCAGCAAAAATGCGTATTGAAAATTCGATGAAAATTACCGATACAGCTATTCCAGACGTGAAATTGATAGAGCCGAAAAAATTCGGCGATAGTCGGGGGTTCTTCTCCGAAATTTATAATTTGGCAACATTTGAAAAAGCCGGGATCATATTAAATGGAGTACAGGACAACCATTCCCTGTCGGGTCCCAAGGGTACCGTGCGCGGTTTGCATTTTCAACGTCCCCCCCATGCACAAGCGAAACTTGTGCGAGTGACCCGAGGATCGGTTCTGGACGTGGCAGTGGATATTCGCCATGGGTCACCGACCTTCGGGCGGCATGTGGCCGTTGAATTGAGTGCCGAGAAATGGAATCAGTTATTTATTCCGGTCGGTTTCGCGCACGGTTTTTGCACACTGGAACCGGACGTTGAATTTCTATACAAAGTTGACAGCTACTATGCGCCCGACCATGACAGGGGCTTGCAGTGGGATGATCCGGCATTGGGTATTGATTGGCCGGTGAAGCGGGCGGGGGCAGAGATGAGCGGCAAGGACAAAGAACATCCACCGCTGTCGGATTTGCCGGAATATTTCAACTACGAACGCGAAGGGTAGGGCCTTGACAAAGACAGTTCTGGTGACCGGGGGAGCCGGTTTTATCGGCTCGGCAGTGATCCGCCTGCTAATCGGGGAAACCGATGTGACCGTGGTCAATGTGGACAAACTGACGTATGCGGCGAATCTGGATACCCTGGAATCGGTCTCGAACAGTGAGCGCTATCACCTGGAAACGGTAGATATTTGT
>CBFDVE010000395.1:0-2622 GCA_965613205.1 uncultured Rhodospirillaceae bacterium | reverse complement strand
CGGGGGGGCAGCAGCGCTGGCCGAAAAACTGTCCGTGCCCATCGAAGGCCCGCACAAGGATGATGAATTCCTGATATCCGATATCCCCCAGCAGGCGCAGCAATTTGGCCTGGGTGAGGGCAAATCCTTTGTGCCTGATCGCTGGCTCGAACATGGCGATCAGGTTAGCGTCGGCAAGGTTACCTTCGATGTCGTCCATTGCCCCGGCCATACGCCGGGCCATGTGATTTTCTTTCAGCGCGACGACCGGGTGGCCATGGTTGGCGATGTTTTGTTTCAGGGCTCCATCGGGCGCACGGATTTCCCCCGTGGCGATCATCAGACTTTGCTCAAGTCCATCAACGACCGCCTGTATCCCCTGGGCGATGATGTCACCTTCGTTCCCGGCCACGGGCCAACATCGACTTTCGGCCACGAACGCCAGACAAATCCCTATACCCGGGAGACGTGAAATGGCCGATCCGTCCGTTCGTTTTCGCTTCGCCGGGCCCGACGATGTGGCGGCCATTGTCGCCCTGCTGGCCGATGACGCCCTGGGCCAGGGACGCGAGGTCGATCAGGACCAAGCCGTCTATTTGAAGGCCTTTGGTGAAATGGAAACCCAGTCCCAAAACAAGTACCTGCTGGCGGTGGACCAGAATGATGACATTCAGGGCTGTGTTCAGATCAGCGTCATCGCCGGATTGTCACGGTCCGGCATGAAACGGGCGCAACTGGAAGGCATTCGGGTTGCCGATGCCGCCCGAGGTCAGGGTATCGGCCGCCAATTGATGAGCGAAGCCCACGCCATCGCAAAAAACTGGGGCTGCGGGCTGGTCCAGTTGACCACCGACCGGGCCCGCCGGGATGCCCTGCGTTTCTATGAAAATCTGGGCTACCGGAAATCCCACCACGGCATGAAACTGACTTTGAAAAAAATGGCTCAAATTGCAATTGAAAAATAGTAAAATACTAGTATAATCAATCCTGCGTCTGAGATGAGTCGCCTAGCGCCTCAATTCGGAGCTTTAGGCTCCGAAAACTCAGTCGCTTTTTTTTGCGTGCTACAAGAGGAATGTCCTGTGCATGTCTGCTATATAGACGAGTCTGGCACGCCTGAAGTTCCTGGCAATACATCTCATTTTATTCTTGCTGGAATATCTGTTCCGATTTGGCATTGGCATGATGCAGATCGAGAAATCACTTCTGTGTTAAAAAAGTACGGACTCGAAAATGAAGAACTTCATACGGCTTGGCTTTTGAGATCGTACCTAGAGCAATCTAAAATACCAAACTTTGGAAGTATGAATTGGGCAGAGAGAAAAATAGCGGTAAGAAAAGTTAGAAATACCCATTTGCTTCAGCTCCAGAAACAGCAGAGAAATAGGCATTACAAACAATCAAAAAAAAATTACAAGAAAACCGAAGCATACGTGCACCTCACTCGCTCTGAGAGAACAACTTTGGTTCATGAAGTAGCTGATTGTATTTCGAAATGGGGTTTCGCAAGATTATTTGCTGAGTGCATAGACAAAATCTATCTTGAATCTTTGCCAAATGGCCAAGATGTTGGAGAGCAGGCTTTCGAGCAATTAGTATCACGCTTTGAGCAATATCTTGAAAATATTAACAAGGGTCAGAGCCAGAAAATTTTCGGAATATTAGTTCATGACAACAATCAGACAATCGCTAGAAAACACACGGATCAAATGATGAATTTTCACTCTTCAGGGACTTTATGGACCGATATTTCTCACATAATTGAGACGCCTCTTTTTGTCGATAGTCAACTTACTCGGATGGTCCAAGTAGCTGATTTATGCAGTTACGCTTTAAGAAGATACGTTGAAAATGGTGAGGGCGATCTTTTTGGTCGCGTATTCGTTAGAGCGGACCGTCGTCATGGTAAGGCAGTTGGTGTCCGCCATTTTTGTGAACATACATGCACTTGTGAAATATGTAGTGCTCACTGATTTATTATTGTGATGGTTTTATCTGCAAAAACAGACAAGCAAAATGAGTGGCGAACTTCTGAATCCACTGCGAGAATTTAGAAGTTCAAAAGGCCCTGTATTTCCCATGGACGTTTCCTCAGGCAGTAATAATATGTTGATTGATTTTCACCGGCCCCCCATCGGGGCGCGGGTGGTCGTCGCCATGTCCGGTGGCGTCGACAGTTCGGTGACCGCCGCCCTGCTCAAGGCCGAAGGTTATGATGTCATCGGCATCACCCTGCAACTTTACGACCACGGCAAGGCCGTCGCCCGGTCCGGAACCTGTTGCGCCGGGCGCGATATTACCGATGCCCGCAACGTCGCCGATGTCATTGGTATCCCCCATTATGTGCTCGATTACGAAACCCGGTTCAGGCAATCGGTAATCGACGAATTCGCCGACAGCTATCTGCGCGGTGAAACCCCCGTGCCATGTGTGCGCTGTAACGAGACCGTCAAGTTTACCGATCTGTTGCAAAAGTCCCGCGATCTGGACGCCCAGGCCCTGGTCACCGGCCACTATGTACGCCGGGTGCAAGGAGCCCAGGGGGCCGAACTGCATCGGGGCCGCGATCATGGCCGGGATCAGAGCTATTTCATGTTTTCCATGACCCAGCAGCAACTGGATTTTCTCTATTTTCCTCTCGGC
>CBFDVE010000394.1:0-2623 GCA_965613205.1 uncultured Rhodospirillaceae bacterium | reverse complement strand
AGAACAACTCTAATCCGGCGATACCCGCTTTCCCCCCTATCGGGCGAAACGGGCCTACACCACAGAAACCCAATCCGCCAGCCGGATATTCCCGGTTGTGGCGCGGTCATTCCAGTGACCGCCAAGATATCTTGGAACTACAACAAGGATAGTATATCGCTCGCTTGGCAGGATTTCAAGGTTTCGTCCCGACAATGCTCACAGGCGTGGTCGCGGACAAACTCGCCTTCTGTCACCCTCGCCGGGATTCAGCCGCCTGAGCCACACCTTTTTACATATTCCAGCAAGTTATCGAGTCGTCCCCGAATGCTCAGATCGTGGTTGCCGCCGATCCGGTGCGCCAGGGCAATATCGAGGTTGAAATCGTCTCGCCCCATATGTATGACCCGAGCGGGGAGCGAATGTATGGTTAAGCGCGTTTCCGCCCTGGCCGGCCACTATCATCCGGGACCTTTGGGTACGTCGGCGGACGTCGGCATCACGCTCGGTGAAATCCGGGACCTTGAACTGTGGCAAATGGCCGCCTGGCCGGAAACCCTGGCGGCTGTTGGAACTCTGGCTGCCGAAACCATTGGCGTCGATGACATGCCGGCTCCGGGACAGGCCGTAACGGAAAGTGGCGCGGCAGTTCTGCGCATCGAACCCCTGAAATTCTGGCTCATCGGCGCCACCGCACCAGAATTAAATACCGATCAGGGCGCCATTGTCGAGCTGTCCCATTCGCGCACTCACCTGCGCTTATTCGGCCCCCAGGCGGCGACTTTGCTGAACCGTCACCTGCCCCTGGACCTGCGCGAACCGTCTTTTCCCGTCGGTGCCGTGGCCTCGAGCGCCATTGATCACGTAGGCGTGACCCTGTGGCGGTCGCAAGTCGGGTATGATTTGTTCATCCCCCGAGGATTTGCCCTATCGCTCTGGCAAGTGCTGCTTTTGGGGGCCGCACAGTTTGGTGCTATGGTGACCGAATAGGGAGCTAGCGGCGCTGCGGGAACAATCGTTGACGCCAAGGGAACATATTTGATTGACCAGAGTGCTGAAAATAAATGGGGTCAACAGAGGAAACGCACCCTTTTTTTTGGGGTTTTGATTTATATCCGTTGATCGGCTATGATTTTATCAACAACAGGTGAACGTACTCAATTTTAATAACAGGAAACGTCTTTTCGGGATTAACAGCGAGCAGAAATAAAAAAATCCGATTTCCCGTGTTTGAGACGATGTTTCTGATAAAACCCAGGGAGGGGTGGCATGTCTAAGACAAAAATGGACCACGAACAAAGTGGATACGAACACGCGGCGATTCCGGAAATCAAGGATCAACTGCTAAAAGGCACAATCGACCGCCGCGAATTTTTGCGAACGACAACACTGCTTGGCTTGAGCGCAACGGCGGCCTATTCGTTTGCCAACCTGATTGAAGGCCCACAAATCATTAAAAGCGCTCAGGCGCAAGGCAAAAAGGGCGGCACTATACGCTGCGCCATGCAGATTCAGGAAATGACCGACCCGGCTAGTTATGACTGGGTGCCAAAATCCAATGTTGGTCGCCAAATTTGCGAATATCTGACGATAACCGGCGCCGACAACGTAACGCGTCCTTATTTGGTGGAAAAGTGGGTCCCCTCGGCCGATCTGAAAACCTGGACATTACATATTCGCAAAGGTGTGAAGTTCGGCAATGGTGACGAGTTAACCGCCGATGATGTTATTTTCAACATCAAACGCTGGCTCGACCCCAAAACCGGGTCTTCCATGGTTGGCATGTTGAATTCCATGCTCGATGTAGCTGACGGCAAAGATAAAGACGGCAAGACCATAAAGATCAAGACCATGACACCGGGTGCCGCTGAAAAAGTCGATAAATACACGATTCGTATTCGCTTGAATTCACCTGATCTGTCGATTCCGGAAAAATTGTACCACTATCCGGCGGCTATTGTGCATCGAAGCTTCGAAGAAAAAGGCTCCGATATCTCCAAGAATCCAGACTTGGGCACGGGTCCGTACACGTTGGCCGAATTCAAGGTTGGTGAAAAAGCGATCCTGAAACGTCGCGGTGGTGGCTTCAAGTATTGGGGCGAAGATCCGTTTCTGGATGAAATTCACTACATCGATACCGGATCGGATACCTCGGCTTCTCTCGCCGCGTTGGCGTCGGATCAGGTCGATACCTTGTACATTCTTGACCTCGCTTTGGTAGCTGCTGCCCAGAGTATGCCGGGCATTAACGTCCTCGAAGTGACGACGGCTCAGACACCGGTCATGCGTATCCAGGGCGACAAGCCGCCTTATGACGACATTCGTGTGCGTCAGGCCATGCAACTGGCGGCTGACAACGAGCAGATGTTGAAAACAGCCTATCAGGGCCGGGGCGAGATCGCTGAAAACCACCATGTCTGCGGCTGTCAGCCCGATTATGCGCCGCTGCCGAAGATCAAGCGCAACGTCGGTAAGGCCAAGCAACTGTTGGCCGATGCCGGTCACGCCAGTGGTCTCAACATCACCTGCAACGTCGGCAATACGGATGGCACCTGGGAACAGGATTCCGTTGTCATTTTGAAGCAAAACCTGGCCGAAGTCGGTGTCAACCTGAACGTCAATGTCATGCCCTCTGCCCAGTACT
>CBFDVE010000393.1:0-2627 GCA_965613205.1 uncultured Rhodospirillaceae bacterium | reverse complement strand
TCGCCAGATCGAGTGTGGGTTCAGCAAACATCGGCTACATCCATAAAATGAGGGCCAGGACGAGCGCCGCATAAATCGCCGCCAGAATATCATCGAGCATGATGCCCAGGCCGCCCTTGAGGGTCTTATCGGCCCAGGAAACCGGCCAGGGCTTGACAATATCAAAGATCCGGAACAGCACAAATGCCACGCCATACAGGGGCAAATCGGGAGCCCTGGGGGCGACATAGGCGATGGGCAGCAGGGTCAGCCACAGTCCGGCGACCTCGTCGATCACCACCGGACCCGGATCCTCGCCACCAAGCCTGGCCGTGTAGCCGTTTGCGGCCCAGATACCGATGGCAAAAACCACCACCACGCCAGTGGCCAGCCCAAGCCAACCGGCGTAAGAGTGGATCGCCCAGGCGAAGGGCAGGGCGGCCAGTGTGCCCCACGTTCCGGGCGCTTTTGGCAACAGCCCGGCCCCGAACCATGTGGCCAGCAGGACGGTGGGGTTCTTTAGCTCGGCCAGCGGGGGGGCGTGTTTCGCCATGTCGCGGTGTCTCGGCAATAAACGGGTTCGAATCCACTGATTTTAGGCGCACACGGACGCCAAACGATAATGAATTGATACTATCTGTTGTTTTTGCCTCGAAATAAATGGCCTAACGGACTTGCAACAAAGGGTTCTAACCGATACTTTCTTGGTCATTGGGCGTTAGAATCCGCTTTGATAATGACAACCGGCAATTCAAGCCGTTGCGGAATATTGGGACGAAAAGGCATCGCTTTCATGGCAGAGACCGAGCAGCACGATGGCTGGCTGGTGCGCGTCAAGCGTTTGGCGCTCAGGTTGTTTCCTGAACGCCAGATCGTTCTGCGCACGGATGGCCGCGTCTCATATGTGGTTTTGTCCCACCGTTTGCAAATGGCTATTGTCGCCGTGCTTCTGGTTTTTTCCGGATGGACCACCTATTCCAGCGTCAGCTACGTGCTCAACGACAAAATCCTTGAAGGCAAGGACGGCGATATCGCCAATGCCAGGCTGGCCTACCGCAGCCTGTTGCTGGAAGTCGCCACCTATCAGCAGAAATACACCACCATCACCCGTGATCTGGAAGAAAATCATTCCAAGATGCTGGGGCTGGTCGAGCAAAATGCCGGCTTGCAGAAAAACCTGAAGACCGTTTCGGCCCAATTGCAATCGACCGAACAGGAACGGGAAGGGGTCCGCCGGGCGCGTGAAGAATTACGCCAGGAACTTTCCGAAGTCGAACGCAAGCTACTGACCATCAACAGCCACAATTTTGCCCTTAAGGATAACCTGAGCACGGTCGAAGGTGATTTGCAGCAAGTCCTGGGCGAACGCAACCAGGCCCTGTTCGAAGGATCGCAAATGCGGCGCCAGATCGCCACCCTGGAAACCCGGCTGGTCGATCTGGAAGTGGCGGAAATTGATACGGTTCAACGACTGAAGGACCGCACCATCGGCTTGAATGAAAATATGCAGAAGGTGATCCAACTGACCGGCCTGAAGCCCGGGAAATTGCTCGACGCCAGCGGCGGTGTGCTGCGGGGCCAGGGCGGTCCGTTCATTCCGGCCAAGCCCGATGGCACCGCAGCCGGCAAGCTGAAAGCCAGCCTGTCCGAACTGGATCAGTACTTGTTGCAATCGGAAGCCCTGCAAAATGTCATGATCAGGTTGCCCCTGGCCTCGCCGTTGACCTCGTACCGGGTGACCAGTTCTTTTGGCAAACGACGCGATCCGGTGAACAAGAAATGGGCCGCACATTATGGCCTGGATATGGCCAGTCCGCTGAAATCGGGGATCTATGTGGGGGCCGCAGGGACAGTCGTCAAAGCGGGCTGGAAAGGGCGCTATGGCCGGTTTATCGAAATCGATCATGGCTCCGGAATCAGGACCCGCTACGGCCATTTATACAAAATTCTGGTCAAAAAAGGTCAACGGGTTAATTTTCGTGATAAGATCGGATTGGTCGGGTCTTCCGGACGCAGCACGGGGGCCCATCTTCACTACGAGATCGCCTTCAAGGGACGCAACCTTAATCCGGTCAAATTTTTCAAGGCGGGACGTTATGTTTTCCAAGAATAGCAAGAAAACCGAGACCAAGGCGTCACCGGCGGCGGTCCCCGCCAAGCCCGCCGCCCCCTCGCTGATCAGCGTCGACCTGAAGATTGAGGGGAACATGACCAGCAAGGGCGAAATTCAGATCGACGGTTCAATCCGCGGCGATATTGTGACGAAAAAGCTGCTGGTCGGTGAAACTGCCGATATCAAAGGTCAGATCATCGCCGATTCCATTCGTGTCTTCGGCAAGGTCGAGGGCCAGATCAAGGCCCGCGAAGTTATTCTGGCCAAGACCGCCCATGTGGTCGGCGATGTGCTGCACGAAAATCTGTCCATCGAACCTGGCGCCTTCCTGGAAGGCCTGTGCAAGCGGATCAGCGAAACGGACATGGCGGCGACGGCGAAAGCCAACACCCCTGCCACCGAGCCAGTCACCCCGCCCACCGCCAGCCCGACCGCCAGCCCGGCCCTGGGGACCGACCCACGGGACCGAATAAGGGCCCGATCATGGCCTTCACAGGCGCTCGGATCCAGAGTGGATGGTTGGCGCACCGCTTGC
>CBFDVE010000392.1:0-2629 GCA_965613205.1 uncultured Rhodospirillaceae bacterium | reverse complement strand
TAACCACATGGAGTATGAATCACATTCCAAGAGCCTTGGGAATCCCCCTTATGACCCCATAATTAGAATTGCTGGCCCCTAACGGCTTGATTTGACGGCTGAATATGCGGGGTTTATCATAAACGCCGCTTCAAACCGGAGGATTCGCCGACCGTGTACAGTACCGCACTTTCAAAACCGACCTCGATCCGCCCATGGAAAATTGCCCTGCGGGGGTTCGCCCTCGCCCTGACCCTTGGTCTGGTCGACCCGGCTGCCGCCGGTACTCTGGAACAGGATCTGGCCGGGTTTATCAATGAGCACCCGCTGATCAAGGCGGGTCGGACCACCATACAGTCGGCGGCGGAAGCTATTAATATCGGCAATGCCGGTTATCTGCCGACCCTGACCCTGAATGCAACGGCGGGGCCCCAAGTGATCGATAATCCGACGACCCGGGCGGCGGGCAAGGATTCATCGCGTCTGCTGTCGACATCGACCCTGACCCTGACCCAGAACCTGTTCAATGGATACCTGACCAATTCCCAGGTCAGGACGGCCCGCCTGAACAAGGCCCTGGCCGAAGTGACCCTGGAAGGAACCCTGCAAAATACCCTGTTCGAAGGCATTAGCGCCTATATCGATGTGCTTCGGCAATTGCGTCTGGTGCAACTGTCGGCCAACAACCAGGCGACCATTCAACAACAACTGAACCTGGAAGACGAACGGGTGCAGCGCGGTTCCGGCATCGCGGTCGATGTATTGCAAGCCAAGTCACGGCTGCAATTGGCCAAGGAACGACGGATAACATTCGAAGGCGGTCTGGAAGATGCGGTCAGCCGGTTCGCCCAGGTTTTCGATCATGCGCCCGATATTGAAGCCATGACCGACCCAACGCCACCGGTCGAAATGATCCCGAGCGAGTTGAGCAAGGCCATAGAGACGGCGCTGGTGGAAAATCCGGCGATCATCAACAGCGCCGTCACGGTCGAAACGGCGCGGCAAGGCCGGGCCACGGTGCAATCGGAATATTCGCCCGTGATCGACGTGGTTGGGACGCTGAACTATGAAAATGATAAGGCCGGCACAATCGGCACCCGGCGGGATTATTCCGTGCTGTTGCAGGCCAACTGGAATTTGTTCACCGGGCTATCGACCCGATCCGGCCTGTCGCGGGCGACCTTCAATTACGCCACCAGCCGTAACAATCACGACCAGACCGTGCGCAAGGTGATCGAACAGATGCAGCTTTCCTGGCAGGCGTTGCTGACCTCTCGGGCGCGTCTGGAACTGCTCGAAAATGCCGTCAATATCGCCTCGGAAGTTTTCGTTTCCCGGAAGAAACTGCGCCAGGCGGGCAAGGATACGGTGATCAACGTGCTGGACGCGGAAAACGAAGTCAACAATGCCCAGATCAACTACGCCGCCGCATCTTATGCGGAACGGCTGGCAATTTATCAGGTCTTGTTGTCCATGGGACGCCTCAACCCGGCACACCTGAATTTGGCCGCCAATTAATCCTGGCTTTGCCAGATTTCTCTTAGCTGATCAGACAGGGTCATGGGATCAAAGGGCTTGGCCAAAACACCAAGGGCCCCCAATTCCAGGAATCGCTGAACTTCGCTTTCCATGACTTTGGCCGTCATGAAAATTCCCTGGGTATTTTCCAATCCCGGAATTTGCCGCAGTTTCTGAAATGCCGTGGGACCGTCCATACCCGGCATCATAACGTCGAGCAACAATAAGTCGGGGCCGAATTCCAGCGCCACTGCCAGCGCTTCATCGCCGGAACTGCACGTCTTGACCGTAAAACCGCCAACTGCCTCAAGGGCCATTTTAGCGACTTCCTGAATGTCGGGTTCGTCTTCGACATGCAATATTTTGTTTAGCGGTCCGGCCATAGTTCACCTGTTCATAGAAATCAATGGTGCTATCAAGGTAGGTTCGGAAAAAGTATTTTCAAGGACTCATTCCTCGTCGGCATAGCGATCCCTGATTTTCAATATTTGATCGAAAATAGCGCCAAAATTTTCAACCAAACCGGGGTCAAAATGGCTGCCGGAATTTTCCCGAAGAAAAGCCAATGCGTCTTCGACCGGCCAGGCTTTCTTGTAAGGCCGGGCTGATGTCAGGGCATCAAAGACATCGCAAATCGCCGAAATACGGCCTTCGATCGGTATATCTTCGGCCTTAAGGCCCTTGGGATAACCCGATCCATCCCATTTTTCATGATGGGTCAGGGCGATATCACGGGCCATAACCATCAATTTCGAATCCTGTTCACCAATAATATCGGCGCCAATTTCGGCATGGGTTTTCATGATTTCCCATTCATCGGCATCGAGCTTGCCAGGCTTGAGAAGGATGTGATCGGGGATACCAATTTTGCCCACATCATGCATCACACTGGCCTGAAAAATACATTCGGAGTGGCTATCGTTCAGGCCAATCGCCAGGGCCAGTCGGTGACACCCATTCGACATACGGGTCACATGCATCCCGGTTTCGTTATCGCGGTATTCTCCGGCTCGGCCCAGGCGCTTGATGATTTCCAACTGCGTTTCCATGATTTCCTGAGTCCGCTCGGCGATTTTGCGTTCCAGAATTTCGGACTGGCGGTTTCGCTGGTTATACAGATGGCGAACTTCCA
>CBFDVE010000391.1:0-2638 GCA_965613205.1 uncultured Rhodospirillaceae bacterium | reverse complement strand
CAGCTCGAAATACTCTCGGCCAAGAAGATAGCCGTTCACGGAATAGAAAACAAAAGGGAAAAGCGGTCCCAACAGTAAAAACGGCAGCATCAGCAGATTTAAAACCAGCATCAAGCCCAAAAACCGCAACGATGTGAACAACGCCTGGGCCACGGGCAGGCCGATCGCCACCGGCAGGCCCGGATAATGGCGATCTTCCACGGCCTGGGCGATTTCATCCAGGAACAGCGCGATCAGGGTGCTCATGATGGCCGGGAACAACAACCAGGTGATCAGCCCGGTGGCCAGTCCACCGATCATGTCGACCGCCGCCTCAAGCCATGCAAAAGTGAACAGGGTCGTATTAGCCAGCACAAATCCGACCACCGACCACAACATGACGAAGACAATGACCGCCGTCGCCAGGGCCCGCCACACCACCCGCCGCGCCCGGCGGTCGGTCATCTGGTCGATGGCTTTGGCGAAGGCAGAGATCACGGCGTATTTTCCGGCTTTTCGGGATTGATTTGAACCTCGTTTTTAGCCCGTTCGCCCCAGTCTCGGCAAGGGGGGGCTTTGCTCATTAGGGTTCTGCCCCTGCGGGCGCGCTCGTCGCGCTTGCGGGCCTCTGGAAGTCAGACCATATCCTTTTACAGGAGCCCGGTTTGGCAGGACTGACTCCTGTATGGCTTTACGACCTGACTTCCAGAGACGCAGCAAGCGCGAAGAGCGCGCCCGCAGGGACAGAACACTACCGGGACAAAAAAAACGCCCGGCGGGGCGCGCCGGGCGTTTGGGAATCCGGGTAGGGACCCCACGGACGGCAGGGGACCGTCCATAAGTCTCGTCGTGTCCTGGTTTTCTCCGGAGATGGGGGCATCGACCAGGGAACGACACGACAGACCTTAAAGAGTCACATAGGGTCGCCCGCCAGACAGTTCAACAGATATTATAAGTAGCGGCATTTGTTACCTGTCGGGAACCACCGCATCGGGTTGTTTAACAATAAACATCTGCCTGTCGACGGCGATGCCATAGCGGCTGGACAGCAGGGATACAGATGTTCTGATCCCTTGTGGATCGACCACGATCCATTTTTTCAGGGCCATCGGTCTGTCGGCGAAAACAAGGGTCATGGACCCTTCATCGGCATCTTTGCCCGTGACCCGAATGCTCAGCACACCGGGGCCGCGCTCGATGCCGACAACATTTAAATCATCGTCTGAAAACGACATGTTTTGGCGCACGATAATGCCCGCCGGGGTCGAATTCAGGGGCAGATACGAGACCTGGTCCAGTTCCGTATCCTTGTAAATCAGCCAGGTTCCGTCGGCGACGATGAGCATCTGTACCGGCGGATCATATTCCAGCCGCAGTTTGCCCGGCCGCGACAGGGTCAACGTGCCTTCCGCATAGGCACCATTGGACGAGGCTTGCAGGAAGCGGGTTTGCAGGGTGCCGATCTGGTTGATGTAATCTTCGACCCGGGCCAGATCGGCCCGGTCGGTGGTCGTAAGTTCAAGGGCAGGGGCCGGACCGGCGGCGGTGATAAAAAATATCAAGGCCAGGCCTGATATTTTAAGCCGGGTAATCACCCCCGGTGGCGACCAGGACTTCACGGCGACCGACTCTGTTGGCTTTGCTGACAACGCCTTCTTTCTCCATCTGTTCGATAATACGCGCCGCCCGGTTATAGCCTATTTGCAGGTGCCGTTGAATAAAACTGGTCGAGGCCTTGCCTTCCCGCGCGATCAGGGCGACCGCCTCGTCATACAACTCATCGCCGGTCGAGCGCCCATCGCCGCCACTCAACAGCGGGCTGTCATCGGCTTCTTCGGTGATCTCGTCCTGGTACATCGGTTTGCCGCTGGCTTTCAGGAAGGCGACCACATGTTCGACCTCTTCGTCAGAGACAAACGGGCCGTGCACACGGGTCAGCCTGCCACCGCCGGCCATGTAGAGCATATCGCCCTGGCCGAGTAGCTGTTCCGCCCCCTGTTCGCCCAATATGGTGCGGCTGTCGATTTTCGAGGTCACCTGAAAACTGATGCGGGTCGGGAAATTGGCTTTAATAGTGCCGGTAATGACATCCACGGAAGGTCGTTGCGTTGCCATAATGATATGCAGCCCGGCCGCCCGGGCCATCTGCGCCAGGCGCTGCACGGTGGCTTCGATATCCTTGCCGGCGACCAGCATCAAATCGGCCATTTCATCGACCACGATAACGATAAAGGGCAGGGGCTCCATGGACAGGGGCAGTTCTTCCATGATCGGGCGACCGTCGTCATCGAAGCCGGTCTGCACCCGCCGCATCAGGGTTTCGCCCTTTTTTACGGCCTCGGTAATGCGCGAATTGTATCCGGCGATATTGCGCACGCCCAACTGGGACATCGACCGATAGCGCTCTTCCATTTCGCGCACCGCCCACTTAAGGGCCATCACCGCCTTCGCCGGTTCGGTGACCACCGGAGTCAACAGGTGCGGAATGCCTTCGTAGACCGACAATTCCAGCATTTTCGGATCGATCAGGATCAGCTTGCAATCTTCCGGCGACATTTGATAAAGCAACGATAAGATCATCGTGTTGATTCCGACCGACTTGCCCGAACCCGTGGTGCCGGCAATCAACAGGTGCGGCATGCGCGCCAGGTCGACCGTC
>CBFDVE010000390.1:0-2646 GCA_965613205.1 uncultured Rhodospirillaceae bacterium | reverse complement strand
CCCCCAAGCTGGGGATCGAACTGGAAGACATCGATGACTGGAACTGCTGCGGCGCCTCGGTCGGCCATCTGCAAGGCGGTCGCCTCGGCCAGGCGGCGCTGTCGGGACGCAATCTGGCCCAGGCGCAACGGCAAAGCGCCGAAAACGATGTCATCACGGCGTGTGCCGCGTGCTACCTCAATACCCACGCCACCAACGAGGAAATTCGCGAAAATTCCCAGTTCAAGGACGATATCAACGAAGCCCTGGGGGCGGCGGGCAAGTCATATGATGGTCAATTGAAGGTCCGCCACGCCTGCGAAGTGATGGTCAACGATGTCGGCATGGAGGCCATTAAAGAACAGGTCACCCATTCGCTCGAAGGCCTGAAAGTCGCCGGATATGTCGGCTGCCAGACCGTGCGTCCGTTTGCCGGTACCGAAAACGGCGGCGATTACGACAGCTACGACAAGCCCCGGTTTCTCGACGACATTATCGAGGCCACCGGTGCCGAAGCGATCGACTTCAATAACGCCACTTCATGCTGTGGCGGCGCGGTAACCGTGGTCGATTCCAGCAAGACGCTTCATTTGATGAAAAAAATCCTCGAGGAAGCCCATGCAAAAGGGGCCGACATGATCGCCACCCCCTGCCCCTTGTGCCAGACCAACGTGGAAGTCTACCAAAGTCAGGTCAACGCCGAATTCGGCACCGACTACAACATCCCCGTTGTCTTCCACACCCAGTTGATGGCCGTCGCCTTCGGCCTGGACGCCAACAAGGACGCGGCCCTGAACCAGAACATCATTAAAGCCGACAAACTGCTGGCCAAGGCCAAGGGGTAATCCCAAAAACAACTTGCCTTCATTCTCCAAATCCCCGAATGAAGGTGCCATGACACAGACATCCGATAATTTTCGCGGGGCGTTGCTGATGGCCGCCAGTATGGCCGGTTACGTGCTCAACGATTCCTTCGTTCGCACCGTATCGGAAGGCATGGGCTTGTTTCAGATCATGTTGCTGCGCGGCCTGTTCGTCACCGCCATGCTGGCCCTGATCGGCTGGCACCGGAAGGCTGTATTTCCGACCATCAGCAAAGCCGATTGGCGGCTGTTGATTATGCGGGTGATCGGCGAGGTCGGCGCGACTTTGTGTTTCCTGACCGCCCTGTTCAACATGCCTTTTGCCAATGCCTCGGCCATTTTACAAGTGCTGCCCCTGGCCATCACCCTGGGCGCGGCGGTTTTCCTTGGCGAACATGTCGGCTGGCGGCGCTATCTGGCGATCATCGTCGGCTTTGTCGGGGTTATCATCATCGTCCGTCCCGGTTCGGAAAACTTTAACGCTTATTCCTTATGGGCCATGGCGGCGGTGGTCTTTATCGTACTCAGGGATTTATCGACGCGAAAATTGGCGCGCCATGTGCCTTCCATTTTTGTCGCCCTTGTTTCGTCGATCTCTATTACCCTGACCGGTGCCGCGTTGTCGCCGACCCTGGCCTGGAAAGCCGTTGATTTCGGTGACCTGGCGTATCTTGGCGGGGCGGCGGCGTTTTTAACGTTTGGCTATCTGTTCTCGATCATGACCATGCGCATCGGCGATGTCAGTTTCATATCACCCTTCCGCTACACCAGCCTGATCTGGGCGATCATTCTGGGGTTCGTCGTGTTTGGCGAAGTGCCAGACGGCTGGACCCTGGTCGGCAGCGCCATTGTCGTGCTGATGGGGATTTTCACGTTTTACCGGGAACGGAAACCCCAATAACTGACGACCTGAGACATTGTCCTCCCGCACTTGTGACCAACAAGGCTTTCCAAACGTAGAGAGAATTGTGTAATGTTTGCGAAACCAATGGGAGCGCGATGGCAAAATGGACGAGAATTCGGCAACTTCACAGACTCACAGGCAGCTTAAGATTCTCGGCTGGGTGGTCTCCCTCGTCGGCACGGCGCTTTATCTGTATGGCTATTTCAGCGATGGCGGCGCGGCGCTGATCAACTGGCCGGTCTATCTTCCCGATTGGGCGGTCGAGTTTGTGCCCAACTGGCAGGCCGAACTGGGTTTCGCCCTGTCGATTGTGGGATCAATCCCGCTTTATTACGTGGAATACAAAAAGATTTAGACGGCGCGGAACAAGTCCACTTTATCAATCCCGGTTTCCCGAACCACGCGGCCCTGGCCGATCAGGTAATGCAGGTGGGCCAGGCTTTCGCCGATGGCGAAAAACAACTGGTGAGAATCCAGTTCCCGTTTAAACAGGTGTTTCAGCACTTCAAACGCACTCAAGGGTTCGGCGCAGGCGTTCAAGCAGACTGTTCACCGCTTCGGCGATGGGTTCGATTTCCGAGGGCAGTTGATAAACCGGCAGCGGCGCAAGGTCTCCGCTGCCTCGGCGCTCGATCCCGGCGCGAAACGCCTCAAGCGGGCGCATCGAGATGTTGACCAGCACCCAGACCGCCAGCAGGCTGAACGGGACCAGCACCCCAAGCGGCAGCGCCAACCCGGCAAATGCCTCGGTCGCGATCTGGTTTCGGTGCGCCAAGGGCTCTGCAACCGCGATGGTCAATGCCCCACCCAATGTGGAATCAAAATAAATCCGATGGGTGGGCGAGTTCACAAACCCGACGCCGGAAAACGGCGGAAAGATTGAATCATCGCTGGTTTGCG
>CBFDVE010000389.1:0-2647 GCA_965613205.1 uncultured Rhodospirillaceae bacterium | reverse complement strand
ACCATTAAAAGTGGCCTGGGACGCGGGCAATGGCTCGGCCGGCGACGCCCTGGTCAGGCTGGTCGCCGGATTGCCCGGCGAACATATCTTGCTCAACGAAGTGATCGACGGCACTTTTCCCGCCCATCATCCGGACCCGACGGTGGAAGCCAACCTGCAACAGCTTAAAGACGCGGTTAAAAATGAAAAATGCGATCTGGGTTTCGCCTTCGATGGCGATGGTGATCGCATCGGCCTGATCGACAGCCAGGGCCGGGTCCTGTGGGGCGATCAGATGATGGTCATTCTGGCCGGCGAAGTATTGGCCGATCTGCCCGGTGCGACCATTATTGCCGATGTCAAGGCGTCGCAGGTGTTCTTCGATGAAATCAGCCGCATGGGTGGCAACCCGGTCATGTGGAAAACCGGCCACTCGTTGATCAAGGCCAAGATGGTCGAGGAAAACGCCCCCCTGGCCGGAGAAATGAGCGCCCATATATTCTTCAAGCATCGCTATTACGGCTACGACGATGCCCTCTATGCCGCGATCAGGCTGCTGTCCATCGTCAGCAGTGCGGATGAAAGCTTAGATGACATGCTCGATGCCATGCCGCACATGGTCAACACCCCGGAACTGCGCTTCGACTGTGCCGAGGAGCGAAAATTCGCCGTCGTCGAGGAGGTTGCCGAACGGCTCAAGTCCGTGGACGGTATCACGGTACATGATATGGACGGGGTCAGGGTGCAATCCGACGATGGCTGGTGGTTGCTGCGGGCCTCCAACACCCAGGCGGTGCTGGTCGCCCGCTGCGAATCGACAACGCAGGAAGGCCTGGCCATCCTCAAGGCGACCCTGGCCGATCAATTGGGTAAAAGCGATGTGGCCCTGCCGGATTTTGGTTAAGAGCGGTTGGGCTGCGCCCTGGCGACCTGTTGCAGGTCTTTCTTCATGCGCAATTCCATGCAGTTGATCTTGCGCCGCTTGAGCACCCGGCAGGCCCGGTAGGCCTGTTTCTTGCTCAGTCCCAGGATACGCGCCCGGTAGACCTTGGTGCGCACACCCTTGGTTAGCGGCACAACCTTGATGTAACCATCGATCAGCAGGTCGGGTGCTTTTTCAAGGGCCTTGCGGGCGATGGCATAGGCGGGCTCTGTTGTTTTATAGGCACCGACCTGAATGCCCCAACTGATCTTGCCTGTGGCGACCTTTGCCACAGGGGCTTTTTTCGGTGCGGTATATTGCGATCCCACCAGGGCGGCATTGATCTTGGCAAAACCCTGATCCAGCAGCTTGGTCATGAGCCGGTTGCGCGACCGGGACGACCGGGAGCCAAATACAACGCCGATAATACGCTTGCCGTTGCGTTCGACCGAGGCGACCAGGTTAAACCCGGAGGCACGAATATAGCCGGTCTTGATGCCGTCCGTACCCTGATAGGTTTTCAGCAATTTATTGTGGTTGGGAAGTTTTTGGCCCTGATACTGGAATTGTTTGGTCGAAAAATAGTGATAGTACTGGGGGAAATCCCTGAGCAGCCCAAGGGCCAGTTTCGACATATCACGGGCCGTCGACATCTGGGCCCGGTGGGGCAAGCCCGAGGCATTGCGAAATGTGGTCCGCGACATGCCCAGTTTGCGCGCCCTGGCGGTCATTTTAAGGGCAAAATTACGTTCACTGCCAGACAGTTTCTCGGCCACGGCAGTGGCTACATCGTTGGCCGATTTCGTCACAATGGACAAAATCGCCTGTTCGACCGTAATCGTATCGCCCCGGCGCAAGCCCAGTTTTGACGCCGGTTGGCGGGCCGCGCGGGCGGAAATTCTGATCGGGCTCTGAAGCGTTATCTGGCCCTTTTCAAGGGCGTCGAAGACCATGTACAGGGTCATCATCTTGGTCAGGGAGGCCGGGTAATTGCGGGTATCGGCGTTGACTTCGTGCAGCACCCGACCGCTGTCCGCGTCCATGACAAATGAAGCATACTTTGCCGCCGCCGGTTGCAGCCCGAGCCACAAGACGGAAAAGACGACGAACAAACTCCGGGTCAATTGACCCTTTAGCGATCCTAAATTGAGGAAATTCAAGACTGGCAACGCTGTCCTCACTGTCTGGTGCTAGGCGAATTGACCATAATACCTACCCGTTGCTTTAATAACAAACGGTTAAAAGGGGTTGATTTCAAAGAGAATTTATCAGTTCCCGAAAATATTGACGAGGGGATGGTTTTTAAATGGGCCAACAAACCTATATAATAAGATCAGTATCAACCTTTGGCGGACCGTTAATCTAAGACCATGGCGACAGGACCCGGAAACAACAACGATGACAATGGCCCCGATTTAGGCGTGGCCCTGAAGACCCGGCCCAAAACCAAAAAACCGGCCATGTACAAGGTGTTGATGCTAAACGACGATTACACGCCGATGGAGTTTGTCGTCCACATTCTGGAGCGGTTTTTCGGCAAAAACCAGGAAGAGGCCCTGCATATCATGTTGCACGTTCATCAGCGCGGGGTCGGAATTTGCGGCGTGTTTACCTACGAAATCGCCGAATCCAAGGCGACCCAGGTGATGGATATGGCGCGCCAGAACGACCACCCGTTACAATGCACGATCGAAAAAGACGGAGACGAATAAAAAACCATGCTGTCTCTCAATCTCGAACAGACGC
>CBFDVE010000388.1:0-2664 GCA_965613205.1 uncultured Rhodospirillaceae bacterium | reverse complement strand
GTTCGCCGTCTATACCGAAGATCTCGGCTACTACTTCCCGGACCTGACGGTGACATTCTCGTTGCAGGACCCGTTCGTCGTCGTCGGCCTGTTCCTGGGCGGCATGTTGCCGTTCCTGTTCGGGGCCATGGGGATGATGGCCGTGGGCCGGGCCGGGGGCGAACTGGTGGTCGAAATCCGCCGCCAGTTCCGGGAAATCCCCGGTATCATGGAAGGCACCGGCAAGCCCGAATATGGCCGCTGTGTCGATATGCTGACCCGCACGGCGATCAGGGAAATGATCAAGCCGTCCCTGCTGCCCGTGCTGGCGCCGTGGGTTGTGTATTTCGTTATCAGCCCGATAGCAGGGCAGACGGCGGCCTTTACCACGCTGGGGGCCATGCTGATGGGCACCATCG
This sequence comes from uncultured Rhodospirillaceae bacterium, assembly GCA_965613205.1. GTDB lineage: Bacteria > Pseudomonadota > Alphaproteobacteria > Rhodospirillales > JABHCV01 > CAZZKE01. The sequence continues at coordinate 2,266 of CBFDVE010000388.1, read as the reverse complement.
TGACGGGATTGTTCGTCGCCCTGTCCATGACCTCGGGCGGTGGGGCCTGGGATAACGCCAAGAAGTACATCGAAGATGGCAACCACGGCGGCAAGGGCTCGAACGCCCACAAGGCCGCCGTGACCGGTGATACGGTCGGTGACCCCTACAAGGACACCGCCGGTCCGGCGATCAACCCGATGATCAAAATCATCAACATCATGGCGATTTTGATGCTGGCCGTACTGGCCTGATCCCGGGTCGCCCAAAAAGCAAAAGCCCCGGAGCGATCCTCCGGGGCTTTTGTCTAATTAAAGCGTCCCAGATTGCCGAACATTTGTTCCCAGAAATTCAGGGTGTTGCCGGAAGTCGGGGTGATTCGCTCAACAGGCAGCACGTCCTGGCCTTCTTCGACGCCCAGTTTTCGAACGTCCGAGACGATACCGTTCTTGTCGAACTGTAAAACCACGATTTGTCGTTCCCTGACTTCAGGTTCGAAAAAGGCAACGGTTTCAGTGCGTTGTGAAACGTAGTACCAGGTTTCCTTGTCGAACATGGCGACGCTGGACGGGGAGCCGAGAATCTCGGCCACTTCGGCGCGGGAATGCTCGCCCGGGGTAATTTCGCTCAATCGTTCCGGATCGGGCAGGTTGCCGCGCACGTCTATGCGGGGTGTGCAGGCGGCGAGGGCCAGCACCAAGCCGAGCACGGGCAATAAATATTTAAATCGTCTATTTTTTGGCACGATGACCAGACCCTCGTCGTTATCTACTGGCAATTTGGATTATTTTACCATATCTGAAGCGATGAAACGCTAAATATCTCGCAGGAATTCGATGTTTCGTAATCTGTTTTCATTCAGCGACGAGAAGAAATCAGCGCACAGACTTTATATAATCCTGGTCGAACAGGCGCGCCAGCCCGCGTTTTATCTAAACTGCGGGGTCGCCGATACGGTCGCCGGGCGCTTCGACATGGTTATTTTACATGCCATCCTGTTGTTGCGCCGGATGCACCGCGAGCCTGAGAAAACCGGGCCGTTATCCCAGGCCCTGTTCGATTACATGTTTGACGACTTCGACCTGAACCTGCGGGAAATCGGCATCGGCGATACCGGCATCGGCAAGCGCATCAAAAAAATGGGCACCGGATTCTATGGCCGCCTGGAAGCCTATGGCCAGGGACTGGACAGCGATGATGACACCCTGCTGCACGCCGCACTGGCGCGCAATCTGTACCGGGAAATGCAGCCCAGTGACCAGGAAATTTCCAGCGTCGCTAACTACATGCGGCGGGAATCCGCTGCGCTGGAAAAAATTGACCTGGATTCTGTCATGGCCGGAAACTTCAACTTTGGCGATGCACCAACATGAGCACGCCTGAATTCAGTCGTTTCAAGGATTGCGGCAAGCTGCCGACAGGCGGCAGGTTTTATCAGATCGCCGGTGCTGTTGAGGCGGCGGCGCAAGACCCCGAGCTGCTTATCCAGAATGGAGATGGCAATCCCGGTGCGGATTTTGATCAGCGACAGCAGATGCCGCTCTTCCATGGGGTCCATGCGCGCCTTGACGATGCGCCCCATCAGCGCGCCGAGGGCTGTGAGGTCCGGTGGATTGGTCAGAGCCTCGGTTGCTCCGGCAAGTGTATCGGCTGTCTTTTCTGGCGAGACCTCAGTCGTCGTGGCCGAAACAGCGCCGGGTGCCACGGTCGGAATCTCCGGCGCGTCCGGCTCCTGTGCCGGTGTCGCAGGCTCGTAATCAGCACGCACCGCCCCTTTGACGAGATCATCGTTGAAATCGTCACCATTGAGCGGTGTTATGATCCGGTTCGGGATGTCCGCCATGTTCAGGCGGTCCGAAAGCGCAGCAGCCGCCTGCCGACCGGCACCGCCTGCATCGGCATAAATGGTGACGTGCCGCGTTGCCTCGGGCCATTTGAACCGCGCCAGACCATCGGCTGAAAGCGCCGCCCATGTGGCCACGCCGAAAATCGCATGCGCCGCCAATGCCGTCTCAATGCCTTCCGCCACCCCGATGTTCCCGTCCTCGGGCATTGGAAACAGCCGCACCGCGGCTTCGGCAATGGTGCCCAGCATTTTCTTACCGGCTGGTGCCTTGCCGCTGCCATCCTCAAGCAGAAAGGTGCGGTGAATGCCGCCCACCGGGCTGCCATCGATCAGGCGGGGAATGGCAACCATTCCGGGCCAGCCACGACGGCTTTCATAATCGGTCAGGTCGGCATGGAACAGAAGATCCGGCGAACACGGATCACTGAGGCCACGCGATTG
>CBFDVE010000387.1:0-2682 GCA_965613205.1 uncultured Rhodospirillaceae bacterium | reverse complement strand
CATGCGGCAAAACTAAAAGGGCATTCGGACGCCGACGCGGCTCTGCACGTTTTGACCGACGCGATTTTGGGCGCGCTGGCCGAGGGGGACATCGGCACCCACTTTCCGCCGTCAAACGACAAGTGGAAAAATGCCGCCTCCGAAGTGTTTTTGTCGTTTGCCGCCGGGCTGGTAAAAGCGCACGGCGGGCGGATTGTCCATCTTGATCTGACCATTGTCTGTGAAAAACCAAAAATTGGCCCCAAAGCCCGTGAATTGAAGCAAAATATCGCTAAAATTTGTGAAATTTCACCCAGCAGAGTGTCGGTCAAAGCCACGACCTCGGAAAAACTGGGCTTTATCGGGCGCGGCGAAGGGTTGATGACCCTTGCCAGCGCCACTATCGAAGTGCCGCGGGGTGAGGATTGATGTTTGCAAAAACAACCATGGACTTGGCGCAAAAGGTCATCGCTGCGCTGGCAAAAGAAAACAAAATGATTGTAACCGCGGAAAGCTGCACCGGCGGTTTGTTAGCCGGGGCGCTGACCTCGGTGCCCGGCTCCTCCGAAGTGGTTTATGGCGGCTTTGTCACCTATGCCAACCAGGCCAAGACCGACATGCTGGGGGTCGATGCCCGGTTGATCCAGTCCCATGGTGCGGTCAGTGAGCCGGTGGCCATCGCCATGGCCGAGGGGGCGATCTTGCCGGGCGGCATCGATATTTCAGTTTCCGTCACCGGAATTGCCGGTCCGGGCGGGGCAAGCGTGGAAAAACCGGTCGGTCTGGTCCATCTGGCCAGCGCCCGGACTGAAAGCCCGACCCTGCACGAACGACATGTTTTTGATGGCGACCGGGAAAAAATTCGCCTGCAAGCGATTGATGCGGCACTTAAATTATTGCTGCAACAGGCTCAGCGGTAAATTTCGTCGGCCCGTGTTTCGAAGGCGCCGACCATGCGGTGGACCGCTTCGGTGAACACCCTGCCGATGGCTTTTTCCAGGATGATCGAGCGGAACTCGAAATCCACATGAAAGTCGACCAGGCAACTGCCCTCGCCCGCCGGTTCAAATTTCCAGTGGTTTTCCAGATACTTGAACGGACCGTTTTGATATTCGACATCGATCAGGCGGGGCCGGTCCAGTTTGACCAGAGACGTGTATTGTTCGCGAAAAACCTTGAAGCCGATGACCATGTCGGCGAGCAGTTCCGTATCGCTTTCGGATTTGATCCGGGTGGCGATACACCAGGGCAGGAATTTCGGATAACTGGCCACATCGGCGACCAGATCGAACATCTGTTCGGGGCTGTGAGGCAGCAGTTTCTGTTCGGCGTGGGTCGGCATCTAATAGCCCGCTGATGCCAAGCGATTTTTCTTGAGCGCCGCGAAATCGCTGTCGGCATGATAGGAGGACCGGGTCAGGGGCGTCGCGGCGACCAGCAGGAATCCCTTGGCCAGGCCCATTTGCCGGTAATCATCAAACTCGTCCGGGGTGATGAAACGGTCGATGGCGGCGTGACGGGTGGTCGGCTGCAAATACTGGCCGATGGTCAGAAAATCAATCCCGGCCACGCGCATGTCATCCATCACCTGCAAGACCTCCGCCCGGTCTTCCCCCAAACCGACCATCAGGCCCGATTTGGTGAAGATTTTTGCATTCAACTGCTTGACCTGGTCAAGAATTCTGAGGGAATGATAGTAGCGCGCTCCGGGGCGGATGGACGGATACAGGCGGGGTACGGTTTCCAGGTTGTGGTTGAACACATCGGGGCTGGCGGCGGCGACGGCTTCGAGCGCTCGCGGCTTATCCCTGAAATCCGGCGTCAGTACTTCGACGGTGGTTTCCGGTGAATGGTGGCGCAGGGCGTCGATGGTGGCAACGAAATGCCCGGCCCCGCCATCATCCAGATCATCCCGATCGACGGACGTGACAACGACATGACGCAACCCCAGTTTGGCCACCGACAAGGCGACATTTTCCGCTTCCATCGGATCGACACCGCCCGGTTTGCCGGTGGCAACATTGCAAAAGGCGCAGGCGCGGGTACAGATATCGCCCAGGATCATCATGGTGGCGTGTCTATTGCCCCAGCATTCGCCAATATTGGGACAGGCCGCCTCTTCGCAGACCGTGTTCAGTTTGTGTTCGCGCATCAACCGCCGGGTTTCGCCATAAGCTTTCGATGTCGGCGCTTTAACCCGGATCCACGGCGGCTTGCGCGGACTCGGGTTTACCGGCCTGTTGGCTTTTTCCGGATGGCGCAGGGCGCGAACGTCGCTCATTTATCACCAATTCCTAGAAATGAATGGCCCGACCGTAAGCGTCGAGCACGCTTTCGTGCATCATTTCGCTGAGCGTCGGATGGGGGAAGACGGTGTGCATCAAATCGGCTTCTGTGGTTTCCAGGGCTTTGGCGACGCCGTAGCCCTGGATCAGTTCGGTCACTTCCGTGCCGATCATGTGAGCCCCGAGCAATTCGCCGGTGTTGGCGTCGAACACGGTCTTGACCAGGCCTTCGGGCTCACCCAGGGCAATGGCCTTGCCGTTGGCCATGAACGGGAAACGGCCGACCTTAACCTTGTGGCCTTTATCCTTGGCCGCCTGTTCGCTCAGGCCCACGCTGGCGACCTGGGGGCGACAATAGGTGCAGCCGGGAATGAGCAGAGGATCGAGCGGGTGCAGGTCTTTCAGCCCGGCGATCTTT
>CBFDVE010000386.1:0-2683 GCA_965613205.1 uncultured Rhodospirillaceae bacterium | reverse complement strand
GTCCCAGCCGATGGCCGAAGACGCCCTGCTGACTGGCCCGCTGGAGCCGACCAACCAGTGGTATGCGGTGGCCAAGATCGCCGGCATTTCACTGTCTGATGCGCTTCGTCAACAGCATGGTTTCAATACGGTTTCTATCATGCCCAACAACCTGTATGGGCCGGGGGATAATTTTCATCTGGAAAATGCCCATGTACTACCGGCCCTTATGCGCAAGTTTCATGAAGCGAAAGAAAACGGCGACCCGAACGTGGTGGTCTGGGGGACCGGGGCGCCGCTCCGGGAATTCCTCCATGTGGACGATTTCGCCGACGCCGCCGTTTTTTTGTTAAAGGATTACGACGCCGGCGGCATCGTCAATATCGGCACCGGGACGGACATTTCCATCGCCGATGTGGCGCTTCTGATCAAGCGGGTGGTCGGCTATCGGGGCGACATAGTGTTCGACGACACCAAACCCGACGGGGCGCCGAAAAAGCTGCTTGATTGCAGCAAACTGCATGACCTTGGATGGCGGGCGTCAATTTCCCTCGGCGATGGCCTGGCCGCCACCTACCAGTGGTTCGTTAAACATCAAGACAGTTTCCGCCGCTAGTCCCCGGCATGCCATCACCCGAAAATTTCCCCCGCGTCCTGTTTATCACCTCGCACGCCTTCAATCATTCAAACGGGGGCGGGGTTACGTTCTCTAACTTGTTTTCCGGCTGGCCGAAGGATCGGCTGGCGTGTGTTCATAACGATCCGCTGCCGCCGGAAACGGATGTCTGCGAACGCTATTTCAGGCTGGGGACGAAGGAACTCGGAAAATGGGGACCGTTCAGTTTACTGCAACGCGAGCCGCTGGCTATCGCCACCGCCCGTCAACCGGAGCCGAAAACCCGGGGCGCTACATCGCCGATAAGCAGCCGCCTGTTTACGGGGGTTCGCTCCTTGCTGTTCGGAACGAACGAATTTCCTGAAACCGCCTTCCTGTCGCCAGAACTGGAAGCCTGGATAGAAAATTTCTCGCCGCAGGTTCTGTATACCATCCTTGGCAGCAACGGATTAATGGACCTGATAGAACTAATCCGGGTCCGCTTCCGCCTGCCCCTAGTCGTTCACATTATGGATGACTGGCGCGCGACCAGTCATGTCGGGGGCTTGCTGGGGCCGCTGCGGCGAAAAAAAATGCAGCACCATTTATCTGATTTCATGGCCATCGCCGATCATCGCATGGGTATCAGCGATGCCATGTGCGAGGCCTATGAGGCGGAATACGGACGTCCCTTCGAAACATTTCACAATGCAATCGATACCGAAGGGGAAAGTACGGCCCCCATCCGCCGGCGACCGGCGGACGGGCCATTCAAAATATTTTACGGCGGCGCGGTGCTGCCGTTCGCCCAGTTGCAAAGCATCATCGATGTTTGCCAGGCGACGGCCAGCCTGGTCGATCGGGGCATGCCTGTCAGGTTCGATATTTTTTCCCCGCCGGCCATGACCGGGCCTCACCGGGAAAGTTTGCTGACCTGTGACGCGGTAAAATTACATCCGCCCATGCCGCGGCGGCAGGATTACTTATCGGCAATGCGAAACGCGGATTTATTGCTTCTGCCGGTCAATTTTAGCGATGAAACAATAAGGTTTATTCGCTATTCGATGCCGACCAAGGTTCCGGAACTGATGCAATCAGGTGTTCCCACGCTGGTCTACGGCCCTTGCGGGGTCGCCCAGGTGGATTACGCCAGCGGGTATGGCTGGGGCTATACGGTGACCGAACGGGGGGTTGGAAATGTCGTCGCCGCGATCGAAAAAATATCTACACAGGAGCCCCTGCGCGACCGTCTGACGGACAGGGCGCGCCGGCTCGTCGGCGAACGCCACAATATCGACCGTGTGCGGGCACAATTCCGGGCGGTTCTGGCCGACGCCGCAATTCGCTGACGTTATCCATCGCATGACCGAAACCCATCCGCCACAACTTCCTGATACCGAGACGCCCTATGGGGTGCTAAAAAGATTCCATTACATCGACGGGGTTATCGAAGCCTGCAATCCGGAAACCGTGCTCGATATAGGATGCGGCACCGGCGCGCTGTTGACCCATCCTTTAGCGGCCAGTCACCGGCGGACGCATTTTTTCGGCGTTGACAGCGATGCGGCATCAATCGAATGGGCAAAACGAACCTACAGCTTGCCCAATTTGGAATTTAGCGCCGATCTCGATGATTACCGGGACCGCCGTTTCCAGTTGATCATCGCTTCCGAGGTTTTGGAACATGTGGAAGAACCACTGGATTTTCTCAACCAAATAAGGCGATCCCTGGCCGCGGGTGGCAAAGTTATCCTGACCGTGCCGAACGGCTACGGTCCGTTCGAATGGTCGGTCTTGGCGGAAACCGCGCTGCGGCTAAGCGGCCTGTACAAGTTTGCTCTCGCCCTGACCCGTTTGATCCGAAACAGGAGGCCCCTGTTTCCGGTTGCCGAAAACGTCTCGGCGGAAACCCTTGCCGTCAGCCCGCATATTAATTTCTTCTCGTTCGGTGTGTTGGCCAGGATTTTTTCGGCCGGCGGTTTTCATATTACGTCATTTAAATCAAGAACCCTGTTGTGCGGGCCGGGATTTGACCAGATTATCCAGGGGGTGGGGCTGCAGAACTGGAATGCGAGTGTCGCCGATAGCGCCAGGGCTGCATTCACCAGC
>CBFDVE010000385.1:0-2684 GCA_965613205.1 uncultured Rhodospirillaceae bacterium | reverse complement strand
TTTTTCTGCCGGCACTTTGCGCGGGCGACCCCGGTGCTTCGGGGCTTCGGCTTCCGGCGTTACCGGATCGCCGGCCTGATCTGCGGTCTTTTCGGCAAGCCTGATCGGTCCTTCCGGTTTGGCCTGGGACCGATCCTGGTGACCTGTGTCTTCTTTAGTTACCGCCGCGCTTTCGGCCACGATTTCGATGGGAATTTCGCGGGCCCGGGGTTTTTCAGGCTGCGGTGCTGTGCTGGCATCACCGCCACTATTGGCGTGCTGGCTGTTTTCATTGCCCTTGTTTACCACGCGGTTTTCCTTGTCGGCATTGAGAACCCGGTAATAGTGTTCGGCGTGCTGCCAGTAGCCTTCGGCCTGGATATGTTCACCCGCCGCCGCCGCATCCCGCGCCATGGCCTGGTATTTATCGAGCACCTGCTGGGCGTTACCCCGGACTTTGGTTTCACCGCCACCGCTTTCGAAATTCCGGTTGCGCGATGGCTGATGTCGTTTTCCGGGACCGCCGCGACCGCGGCCGCGCCTTGGATTCTGAGTATTTTTCATAGCACCTGTAAATTCTGCTTGCCGACCGGCCACTTAATTCCGGATCGGCTTTTCAGTAATTTTTTCCGATGATAATTCCGTCTGCGATTCGCGCCTTCCGCCTTCGCGGTTTGCCCGGCCAAATTCCTGTATCAGGGAATGGCTGCATCGTTGGGGGAATAAGGTTCGCCCTTGGTGGCTTCAACCTCGTAATCGTTCACCGATCACTCTCGAACAAGAAACTAATGGGGATGGACCGGTTTTCCAACACTTATTTTCAAAAAAAATCCCTATTTTTAAAGGCTGGCAAAAACACACCTGGAAATTCCCGCTAGATCGGGCCGCCGAGCGATGGCGCGGTAGCCGTGCCGGCCCAGCAAAGCGGCGACCGGATCGGCCTGAGCCAGCCCCACTTCCAGGTAGAAATTGCCGCCGGGCCGCAACAGAGCCACCACTTTGGGCACCAGAACCCGGTAGGCATCGAGCCCGTCGGCCCCGGCAAACAGGGCTTCTGGCGGCTCGTACCCGGCCACTTCGGGCGCTAAATTTAGGCGGTCGCTTGTGGCAATATAGGGCGGGTTGGCGATGACCAGGTCAAACCGGCCGGGCAACGCCTGGTTCCAGTCGTGCCGTTCGAAGGAACAGCGCTCAGTCAGGCCAAGTGCTTCGGCATTTTCCGCCGCCACGGCAAGGGCCGCGTCGCTTAAATCAATGCCGAGCCCGGTCCAGCCCGGTCGTTCGTGCAGCAGCGCCAGCATCAGGCAGCCGGACCCGGTGCCGAGATCAAGCAGCGCCAAATCACCATCGGTCGTGCTGTCGAGTACGGCCTCAACCAGGGTTTCCGAATCGGGCCGGGGGACCAATGTATCGGCGGTAAATTTGAACGGCAGTGACCAGAATTCCCGCATCCCCGTGATATGAGCCATCGGTTCGCGCCTGACCCGGCGAGCGACGATTTCACTTAAGCGCCGCCATGTCTGCTGATCCAATGAGCGTTCCGGGTAGGCAAACACATAGTCGGGGGTTTTGCCCAGGGCATGGGCGACCAGCAAGCGGGATTCCAGGCGGATTTCTTCAATTCCGGCGGCTTTAATTTGACTGGCCGTCCAGGCCAGGGCTTTAGCGATGGTGTTGCCGCTCACGTAATCTCGGCCAATTGCGATGCCTGATCCTCGCTGGTCAGGGCATCGACAATTTCATCTAAGTCGCCATCAATGACCCGGTCCAGTTTGTGCAAGGTCAAATTAATGCGATGATCGGTGATCCGCCCTTGCGGGAAATTATAGGTCCGGATTCGTTCCGACCGGTCACCCGACCCGACCTGGCTCTTGCGATCCGCCGCCCTTTCATCGGCCAGTTTCTGGCGTTCGTGTTCATATAACCTGGCCCGCAATACCCGCATGGCCTTGGCCTTGTTCTTGTGCTGGGATTTTTCGTCCTGCTGGATAACGACCAGGCCCGATGGTAGGTGGGTGATGCGGATGGCGCTGTCCGTGGTGTTGACCGATTGGCCGCCGGGGCCGCTGGCGCGGAAGATATCGATGCGCAAATCCTTGTCGTCGATCTGAATATCGACGTCTTCGGCTTCCGGCATGACCGCCACGGTGGCGGCGGAGGTATGAATGCGTCCGCCGGATTCCGTGGTCGGCACCCGCTGCACCCGATGCACGCCGGATTCGTATTTCAGGCGGGCGAACACGCCCTTGCCGGATATGGAAGCGATGGCTTCCTTGCAGCCGCCGATGCCGGTTTCGTTTAATGACATGATTTCAAATTTCCAGCGCCGACCTTCGGCATAACGCTGATACATACGAAACAGGTCGGACGCGAACAGCGCCGCTTCATCGCCGCCGGTACCGGCCCGCACTTCCAGAATGGCATTCTTTTCATCGGCCGCATCTTTCGGTAAAAGCCGCACCTGAATCTGTTTTTCCAGCGCCGGGATTTTTTCTTTCAGGTCCTGAAATTCCATTTCGGCCAAGTCACGCATTTCCTTGTCGGTTTCCTTGTCCGCCATCATAGACGCCAGATCGGCGGCTTCTTGCTGGGCGGATTTCAATTCGCGCACGCTTTCCACCACCGGCGTCAGGTCGGAATATTCTTTCGACATGCTGGCAAAATCGGCCGAGCCACCGGCCCCCGGTTCGGCCATCAGCACACCA
>CBFDVE010000384.1:0-2702 GCA_965613205.1 uncultured Rhodospirillaceae bacterium | reverse complement strand
GGCCGGTCTGGTTGGCGTCGTCGTCGATGGCCTGCTTGCCGAGGATGATCAGGTCGGGCTTTTCTTTTTTGGCGATGGCGGCCAGCAGTTTGGCCACGGCGAGCGGTTGCAGGTCGGTATCGGTTTCGACCAGAATGCCCCGGTCGGCGCCCATGGCGAGAGCGGTGCGAATGGTTTCCGAACACCGGGCAATGCCGAGTGAGACGGCGATCAGCTCCGAAGCCGTACCGGCCTCTTTCAGGCGAATGCCTTCTTCGATGGCGATTTCATCAAACGGATTCATGGACATCTTGACATTGGCAGTCTCGACACCCGTGTTATCCGATTTGACCCTGATCTTGACGTTGTAATCGATGACCCGCTTGACGGCGACAAGTACTTTCATAGAGGACCTTCGCTTGACCTGGAGATTGTGACAACGCGAGGCGATATGAAACAATTATGACATGGTAAGCTATTGAAAATAATTACGAAATCATAGTTTCAAAATACTTCGCAGTCGCACAATAAGGACTCCGGCCAGTCGTGTCAACGCCACCATGCGCCGCTTTTTTCGCCGCAGCCGACATGTTTCAGCCGATGGTACGGTCGGTGCCGAAATCACCGAGTTCCGAGTTGGGGATGCCCAGGAAGATCGGCTCCGCCCTGGCGCGATAGATATTGTCCTTGGCATTGAACACGTATCTGGAAAATCCGTGCTTGTCGGATATCAGGTATTTGGAAATATCGAACCCGCCGCCGTCGTTTGTCTGGCCGGTCAAATAACATTTGATAGCGCTGATCTTGTCGCCGGACAGCTCCAGCCCTTCCAGGTTGGAAAGAGATTTTTGTGCCTCTTCGATGAATGACGGGGTATCAAAGCCGCGCATGGTGCCGGACCGGTTGTCGGGCATCTGGACGTTAAAATCACCCAGCAACACCTGGCCCGCCCTGGCCTGGTCGATCATACGGGCCAGCTCGATGGTGACATCGCCGACAATGTAGCTGTAGATGGTCGGGTTCAGCCCCTCGGACTGGAAAAATTCGTAGTGGGCACCGATATGAAAACAGGACCGCAGTTCGGGTGTGGTGTGGGCCTTGGTATTGGCCTTGGACCGGGCGATGGCATTATCGGCCAGCACCAGATGCATGAAATGATAGAGCACGATGTTGTCCTGAATGGTGCTGTCGCGGTTCCAGATATAGAAACCGTCGCCGGTGGTGGTGCGGGCGAAATTCAGGTCGATGCCCTTGCCCAGTAACTTGGAATAGGCGGAATTGGCGGAAAACGACAGGCTGTTTAGCTGAGTTACCTGTTCCAGGGGGGTGTACAGCGAAAAGCCGACAATATCGAACAAAGCCACGGCCCGGTCTTCCACATAAGACATGGAATAGCGTTTGACGATTTCCTCCATGCCTTCGATGGTCAGGATTTTTTCCGGATCGAACGGTAAATTGATTTTGCGCGGTGATCGGTCCAAAAGCGTACAAATCTGATCCATCCGGTAGGACGGCACGACTTTCGCCTTGGTGATGATGTCGATGATCCGCTCGATGGCCTTTTTGCCGGCGCCTTCGTGTTCGTGGGCGAAATCGGCGATGGCATAATGGGGCACGACCAGAACTTCCAGACTATTCGGCCCCGGCGTGCAGGCGAGAATAATATTGCGGCCCAGCCCCCACAATTTGTGCAGTTCGGCATCGAGGATTTTCTCTGGCGGTATGGCTGTTTCCAAATCCATTATCGATTGGCCCCCGGCACCCACAATACATCGTTTTTGCCGCCGTCGTTAGCCATACGGGCCAGTTGGAACAAATGGTCCGACAATCGGTTGATATAACGCAAGGCCGCCGGATTGACTGTTTCCTCGGCCATCAATTCCGATATCACCCGTTCGGCCCGTCGGCTGATCGTGCGGGCCAGATGCAGATGGGCCGACGTTGCCGTGCCGCCAGGCAGAATGAAAGATTTAAGCGGATCCAACTGCTCGTTCATGGCGTCGATTTCCGCTTCCAGCCGATCAATCTGCTGATCGACAATACGCAATACCTGGCCTTCGTCGTCGCGCACTGGGCGACACAGGTCGGCGCCCAGATCGAACAGATCATTTTGAATTCGGCTCAGCATGTCATCCATAGCACCGTCACAATGCAGCCGGGCCAGGCCCAGGGCGGCGTTGGCTTCATCGACCGCCCCGCAGGCGGCGACCCGCAGGGCGTGCTTGGCAATGCGCCGGCCATCGCCCAGGGAGGTTTCGCCGCCATCGCCCCCACGGGTGTAGATTTTTGTCAACTTGACCATTCAGGTTTTCCGCACCAGGGCCAGGGCCAGACCGGTGCCGATCATCAGGCTGCCGGTGATCCTGTTGCGCAACCGTCCCCGTTTGGCGTCGGTCAGCCAGGGCCGCAGTTTTCCACATAAGATCGCGTACAAACTGTCAATTGATGCGGCGATGATCAGAAACGTGAGGCTCAAAATCAACAGTTGCAGGCCCGCCGGTCGGGTCGGGTCCATGAACTGGGGAAAGAACGCGGCGTAGAACAGGATTGTTTTGGGGTTGGTGATCGAGACCAGGAAACCCTGCCAGAAAATACGTTTCTTCGATCCGGCCTGAACCCGGTCGTCACCCAGGACCACGGGTTTTGCCCGCCACTGCTGAACGCCCAGGTAAACAAGATACCCGGCCCCGGCCCAGCGCAGCCAGTCAAACCACTGGGCCAGC
>CBFDVE010000383.1:0-2706 GCA_965613205.1 uncultured Rhodospirillaceae bacterium | reverse complement strand
TTGAGGGGCACGACCCTAATGAGAAGAGCGCGCCCGCAGGGGCACATACCTTAATGCGGCATTTACCCTAATGAGTCGGACCCTTCAAGGGGCTCCGGCGGCTTTTGATTTCATCGAGAATCCACTGAATAGTGTCATCATCCAGTTGGCCGATTTGCTCGGCCAGGGTGTTGGCCAGTTCGGTCGCCACCGGGCTTAGACCGGCGGTATCGACGGTAATGCGCGGGTGGGATTTCTGGCCCAGGCTTTTCAGCTCTTCGGCTTCATCCCAGTCGAGATCGAAATAGCCGCATATTTGCAACACCAGGCCCGGCCCCGGCCGGCCCCGGTGGCCGTGTTCCAGGGCCGACAGGTAGGCGCTGGATACGCCCAGGTCGTCGGCCATTTTTTTCAGCAAAATGCCGCGACGGTCGCGCAGTTCCCGCACTCTGGCCCCAAAAGGTGTCATCGCCGCCTCTTGATCATCACATACAGCGCCCCTTCGCCGCCATCCTTGGCCGTGGCGTGGGAAAAAGCAAGAATACGGGCCCTGTTCGGCGGTAAATTAAGCCAACGGGGCACGGCGGAGCGCAAAACCCCGACCGAGCCGTCCGGTTTTGTCCCCTTGCCGGTAATCACCAAGACGCAGCGGCGACCGGACCGGTAGGCACTTTCGATGAAGGTGTCCAGGGCCGGATGGGCTTCGTTCTGAGTCTTGCCATGCAGGTCCAGGCGGGCCTCGATGGGCTGTTTGCCCTTTTTCAGGCGGGTCGCGGTGCTTTTATCGATGCCGACGGAACTGCCGTGATCCAGTTCCTGTAATTTGGGCCGTTTGTTTTCGGGAGTTGGGGGTTGGGGAGGCGGCGCAGGGGTTTTGCCTTTCTTTGCCACGGGCCCAGATGCCGTCGAGGAAAGGTTTTCGGTGATCACATTTTTATGGCGCTGGTCGAGGCGGTCAACACCGGCTGTAACATGTCCCCACAGGTCCTTATCATCCAGCTTTTTCGGGGGTTTAGGAGTTTTCTTTGTCATTGTAGATAAAGATATGCAGGGACCGGGGGCCGTGCGCCCCCATGAGCAGGGTTTGTTCGATATCGGCCGTGCGCGAGGGGCCGGTGATCCAGTTGACGGTGCGCGGCATGGCCCCATTGCCGGTGCCGCGCAGGGCCGCCCAGGCGTCTTCATAGGTGCCGAACAGGCGCCAGGTGGGTAGAACGACGAGATGATAGTCCGGCAAAAAATTCAACGTCGTCGGGCTTTCGGGGCCGGAATGAAGGCTCAGGGTGCCGGTCTCGGCGACCCCGGCGAAGGCCACGGACAAACCCACCAAATCACCCCCGGAAGTAGGCCCGAAAGTCACGCTCAGGCTTTGTTGTTGCGACCAGGGAACGGTTTTCAGCAAAGGGTCGGGTGCGGCCATGATGCGAGGCGGTAAATCGTTGTCGGCCAGGTAGGCGGCGACGGCTTTTGGCAGGTCGTTGGGGGCGCTTAAACGGGAAACGGTGGCATCAACACGTTCAGCTTCCGTAACAAAAAGATCTATGCGGTCTTCAAGGCCCAGTTGGGCCCGCGCCGGCACCGTGTTGGTCTGGCGGGCGCTGATCCGGCGATCCACCACGGCCAGCCGGTCTTCGCCTGAAATATCTTTATCGGACAAAGACTTGGCGATGGTTGCTAATATTTGATTGCGGCTGGAAACGGTCATTTTTGAGCCCTTTTCCATTGCGACAGGAAGGTTTCGCCCTGCGGGGCGGGTAAGTCGCGGGCCGCCGTCCAGCCCCCGGCCAGGGGCAGGGAAGAAAACCGGCCTTTTTTGCCGCCCAGTTTGGCCAAAACGGCAATCGCCATGTTCATGACCGGTCGATAAAGACCCGGCCTTAGGGCCAAAAACGCCCACACGGCCAGTCCAATGCGGTTTTTGGCCGACAGCGGGCCGTTTTCGAAGGCTTTTTGCCGCCACGAGCGCAACATGCGGGGCAGCGGAATGCGCATGGGGCAAATGTCTTCGCAGCGGCCGCAGAAGGTCGAGGCCTGGGGCAGGTCATAAGCTTCGGCCAGGCCGAGCAGTCCCGGCACCAGCACCGCCCCCATGGGGCCGGAATAACACCAGCCATAGGCGTGGCCGCCGATGGCCTGGTAAACGGGGCAATGGTTAAGACAGGCGCCACACTTGATGCAGCGCAGCATGTCGTTGAAGTCGCCGCCCAGCATGGCGCTGCGGCCATTGTCGAGGATCACCACATGATAGTTTTCCGGCCCATCGACATCGTCGGGTCGCTTAGGACCGGTGCTGAACGTGGTGTAGACAGACATCTCCTGACCCGTCGCCGAACGGGCGAGAATACGCAACACGGTGGTGGCGTCTTCCAGGGTAGGGACGATTTTTTCGATACTGGCGACGACGATGTGGGTCTTCGGCAGGGTCTGGGTCAAATCACCGTTGCCTTCGTTGGTGACAATCACCGACGTGCCGGTCTCGGCGATCAGCATGTTGGCCCCGGTAATGCCCACATCGGCGGCGAGAAACTTGCGCCGCAGCACGGCGCGGGCCTCTTCCAGCAGGGCGCGGGGCTGGCTCAAGTCCCGCTCGGCGGGAAATTCCGGGTGGGCCTGGAAAAATGTCTCGGCGACCTGTTCTTTCGATAAGTGAATGGCCGGGGCGATGATGTGGCTCGGCGGCTCGTTACGTAGCTGAATGATGTATTCGCCCAGATCCGTCTCGATGGG
>CBFDVE010000382.1:0-2757 GCA_965613205.1 uncultured Rhodospirillaceae bacterium | reverse complement strand
TCTCTATAGGTCCTTATTAACGCTCGATGGTATTATTGCGCCCAACGAAGTCGGCGGTCGAACGGCTCTCAAGCAACAGCAGGGAGGCAATAATCAGGGACAGGCGGGGACCTCCACTACGGTTTTTTCAGGGTCTCAATATTGGCCCGGTTCTGGCCCAGGCGATCATCACAATCTGGTCCCTTTCAATATTTGAACCGGCGCTTAGAATTTGCCCGACTGATCGATGACAAAGCAGGGATTTTCGCCATGACCAAAATGACCACCGAAGAAGCCTTCGTGAAGGTGTTGCAGATGCACGGTATCGAACATGCATTCGGTATCATCGGCTCGGCCTTCATGCCCATATCCGACCTGTTTCCGAAAGCCGGTATTACCTTCTGGGATGTGGCGCACGAAACCAACGGCGGCATGATCTGTGATGGTTACACCCGCAGCACCGGCAAGATCGCCATGGCCATCGCCCAGAACGGCCCCGGCATTACCGGCTTCGTCACGGCGATCAAAACCGCTTATTGGAACCACACCCCGATGCTCCTGGTGACGCCGCAGGCGGCAAACAAGACCATCGGCCAGGGCGGCTTCCAGGAAGTCGAGCAGATGGCCTTGTTCAAGGATATGGTGTGCTATCAAGAGGAGGTCCGCGACGCCTCGCGTATGGCCGAAGTGCTCAACAGGGTGATCGAAAAATCGATCCGCGGTTCGGCCCCGGCACAGATCAACGTGCCGCGGGACTACTGGACCCAGGTCATCGATATCGATCTGCCCCAGATCGTCCGCCTGGAACGCCCCGCCGGGGGTGCCGTGGCCATTGCCCAGGCCGCCGAGTTACTCTCTGCCGCCAGGTTCCCGGTTATCCTGTCCGGGGCCGGGGTGGTCATCGGCGATGCCATTGCCGAATGTCAGGCTTTGGCCGAACGGCTGGACGCACCGGTCGCCAGCGGCTACCAGCACAACGACAGTTTCCCCGGCAGCCACGCCCTGGCGGTCGGGCCGCTCGGCTACAACGGCTCCAAAGCGGCGATGGAACTGATCGCCCAGGCCGATGTGGTGCTGGCGCTGGGCAGCCGCTTAAATCCATTCTCGACCCTGCCCGGCTACGGCATCGATTACTGGCCCAAAGACGCCGCCATTATCCAGGTCGATATCAATGCCGACCGCATCGGCCTGAGCAAGAAAGTGAGCGTTGGCATTTGCGGCGATGCCAGGATGGTGGCGGTGCAAATTCTCGCACGGCTTTCCGCCAGCGCCGGTGACACCGACCGGGACGCCCGCAAAGCCATCATCCATCAGGCCAAATCGTCCTGGTTGCAGGCGTTAAGCGGCATGGATCATGAAGACGATGATCCCGGCACAAGCTGGAATGCCGATTCCCGCGCCCGGGACGCCGATCTCATGTCGCCGCGTCAGGCCTGGCGGGCGATCCAGGCCGGGTTACCGCCAACGGCCATCATCTCCAGCGACATCGGCAACAATTGCGCCATCGGCAACGCCTATCCGACCTTCGAGCAGGGTCGCAAATATCTCGCACCGGGCCTGTTCGGACCTTGCGGATACGGATTCCCGTCGATCCTGGGAGCCAAAATCGGTTGCCCCCAAGTGCCTGTCGTGGGTTTCGCCGGGGATGGCGCCTTCGGCATCTCGATGAATGAAATGACCTCTTGTGGTCGCGCCGATTGGCCCGCTATCACCATGATCATCTTCCGCAATTTTCAGTGGGGCGCGGAAAAACGCAATACCACCCTATGGTACGACAACAACTTCGTCGGCACCGAACTGAACCCCGGATTAAGCTACGCCAGGGTCGCCGAAGGGTGTGGCCTGAAGGGGGTCCAGGTGACCACCCAGGCGGAACTGACCGAGGCCCTTGTTAGCGCCTGCAAGGCCCAGGACGATGGCGTGACCACGTTCATCGAGGTCATGCTCAATCAGGAACTGGGCGAGCCGTTCCGCCGGGACGCCATGAAAAAACCGGTCGAAGTGGCCGGTATCGACCCTGGCGACATGGTGCCGCAGCAAGGGGCTTAAGAGCGGCCCAATACATCCATCGTATGGCGGGCGATGACGGTTTCTTCGTCGGCGGGGACGATCCAGGTTTCGAAATCGAGCCAGGCCGAGCGGGCCAGGACATCGTCGCGGATAGCCCCGGCGTTTTCGCCGATACCGCCGGTGAACACCAGGGCATCGAGTCCCCCAAGGGCGGCGGCCAGCGACCCCAGTTCGCGGGCAACGCGGTAGCCGTAAAAGGCAACCGCCCGCTTCGCCGCCGGTTCCGGGCTGTCCAGCAACACCCGCATATCGCCACTGATGCCGGAAAGCCCCGACAATCCCGATTGATTGTAAAGCAGGTCTTCCAGGCCATTCGGGTCAAGCTTGTTCGCACGCATCAAATGCAAAATCACTCCGGGATCGATGGAACCCGAACGGGTGCCCATGGGCAGGCCGTCCAGGGTCGAAAACCCCATGGTGGTGGCGATGGAAATACCATCCTTGACGGCACACATGGAAGCGCCATTGCCCAGATGGGCGATGATAATGCGCTCGCTCTGGCAAACCGGGCCGTGCCGGCGCGCCAACTCGCCCATCACAAATTCACAACTCAGGCCGTGGTAGCCGTAGCGGCGAATGCCCTGGTCGGCAAAGCCACCGCAGCGGCGCAACGTTTCAAGGCGGAGGTGTTGCTCACGGGGATCATCCCCACCCTCTCGCAAACGCACATCGGTTTGGACTACATGACGCCGCGCCCGCGGTACCAGG
>CBFDVE010000381.1:0-2779 GCA_965613205.1 uncultured Rhodospirillaceae bacterium | reverse complement strand
GAATTCCATTGTCGATCATTTGAACACCTGTTTTTAATTTTGGCATCCCATTGATCGAACTATTTTCTTCCCTTACTACCATGTGAGGATTCGCAAGCCTTCCCGCATCAAACAAGTAGGGAGATATAGCCTTGTATTTACTTTCAACGGGATCGCCATTGATGTCTTCGTAGGAAAACAGACGCCGAGTTGTCGGCGCATTATCGGCCCTCGCCAGGCCGATAATGACCACATGCACATGGGCCTTGCCGCGTGCGTCCGAGCCCCAGGCGAAGGTGCGATGGGCGAACGCAATTTCCAGCTTGCGGTGGTTAAACAGGATCGGCCAAAGCTGTGCCACCTGTTCGCCCTGGGTGATAGAGTTGGTGGAAACGAAGCCAATTCGGGTATCGCCCGCCTGAATATAGGAGCCTGCCGTGATAAACCATGCCGTGACATAATCGAGGGTACCGCCGGAACCGCCCAACGCCGCGATCCGGCGCACCTGTTGGCGCTGTTCATCGGTTTGGTATTTCGAGCCGATAAATGGTGGATTGCCGAGTACGAAGGAACAATCCTTTGGCGGCAGCAGTGCCGCCCAGTTGGTTTCCAGCGCATCGGCGTGAACAACATGCGGCGATTTATCGAGAGGAATGCGGATGTACGTCTGCCCAAATTCAAGGCTGAGCCGATTGTTCATGATGTGATCCATCATCCACAGCGCCGTTTCAGCAATACGGGCCGGAAATTCGCTGATTTCGATTCCATAGAATTGGTCAACGTCGATCACTGACAGAGTTTGGGCCAAAGCGTCCAATTGACCGCCAGTATAAATCTCCCGCAGCAACGTTATCTCCAGTATGCGCAATTCGCGGTAGGTAATGATCAGGAAATTTCCACAGCCGCAGGCCGGGTCCAGAAATTTGAGGTTACCCAACCGCCCCTGGAATTTTAGAAGTTCGGGTCGGCGTCGACTGTCGCGCCGCGATTTCAAGCGTTTGAATTCTGCCCATAATTCGTCCAGAAACAAGGGCTGAATGACCTTCATAATATTTTTTTCAGTCGTGTAATGGGCCCCCTGCGCCCGGCGCTCACCGCTATCCATGACCGACTGGAATAGCGAGCCGAAAATGGCGGGAGAAATGCCCGACCAGTCAAACTTGCAGGCCTCGACAAGGCGGGCGCGCATGTCGGAATCAAACGAGGGAATATCCAATTGGTCGCGGAACAGATCGCCATTGACATAAGGAAACCGGTCAATGTCCGCGTCCAGGGTTTTCGGGCGCTTGTCCTCTGGCGTGTTCAGAACCTGAAATAGCTGCGCCAGCCATGGCCCAAGGTCCGCCCCGTCTGACTGTGTCCGGTTTTCAAGCAGGTCGAGAAAGATATCGCGGGGTTCGAAAATGCCGGTGTCGTCGGCAAACAGACAAAACACAGTTCGAACTAAAAACTGCTCCAGGTCGTGGCCCGTATAGCCGGAGTCTTCCAACGCATCGTGCAGCTTGCCGACCAATTCGGCTGCTTTGATATTAACCGGGTCCTGATCCTTGAAAGTACGTTTTTGTATACCGAGGATAAATCCGAATTTGTCTACATGCTTCGAAAGATCGGCGAGGCTAAATCGCACTTCTTCGCGCTCGTCGCGGTCCAGCAACTCAAAGGTTTGAAAATCGCATAGCAACTGGAAGCGCGGACGTTCAGACTGCGCCAAGGCATCGAAATATTCCCCGGCTTGATTGCGAGCCAATTCCAGATTGCGTCCGGCACTTTTCTGTTCGACCAGCAACACGGTCAGATTTTCTTCCTGGTTGAGCTGCACAATGATGTCGCCGATCTGCTGGACGATGTTGGGCTGGATGCCTTCGGTCGGCTCATCCAGGATCAGCAGTTTGGGATCAATCGCCAGCGCCCGCCCGATCGCCAGCTGTTGCTGTTGCCCGCCGGACAAGTCACCGCCACGCCGGCTGAGCATGTCGTTCAACACCGGGAACAGGCGGAAAATCCGCTCGGGGATGTCTCTTAAGCCATCGCTGCGCGCCAGCAGGCCGATGCGAAGATTCTCCTCGACCGTTAACCGGGGGAAAATCTCCCGCCCCTGCGGCACGAAACCGATACCGATGCGCGCCCGTAACTCGGCACTGGCGCCCGCAATATCCTTACCGTCGAACACGATGCGCCCGGACTTCGGCGTCAACAGGCCCATCAGGCACTTCAGCAGGGTGGTCTTGCCGACACCGTTGCGCCCCATCAGACAGGTGCAGGCACCTTGCGGTATTTCCAGTCCCACATCCCACAGAGTATGGCTCTGACCGTAATACTGGTTAAGACCCTCGATACGCAACATGACCGCTTATTCCCCGAGGTACACTTCGATCACTTTCGGATCGCTCTGGATTTCATCCATACTGCCTTCGGCCAGTACGCTGCCCTCGTGCAGCACGGTGACCTTGCGCGCGATAGAGCGCACAAATTCCATGTCGTGTTCGACCACCACCACCGAGTGCTGCGGCGCCAGCGAGGTCAGCAGCTGCGCGGTACGCTCGGTTTCCTGCGCCGTCATGCCGGCCACCGGCTCATCCACCAGCAGCACTCTCGGGTTCTGCATAAGCAGCATGCCGATCTCCAACCATTGCTTCTGACCGTGCGACAACACACCGGCAAGACGCCGCCGTTCGTCAGTCAGTCCGATCATTTCCAGCACCTCGTCAATACGCATTTTCTGTTCCACCGTCAGCTTTGCAAACAGGGTTGCCCATACGTCCTTGTCGGCGGCCATGGACAGTTCCAGGTTTTCGTAAAC
>CBFDVE010000380.1:0-2782 GCA_965613205.1 uncultured Rhodospirillaceae bacterium | reverse complement strand
AGCGCCGGCCTGTCACGCCGGAGGCCGCGGGTTCGAGTCCCGTCACTCCCGCCATTTTCCCGGTTTGCTAGACCCTAACCGGTCGAGAGGCCGGGACTATAAGTTTGGCCACCCGATAGGCGACCAGCAGCAGGATCAGGACCGAAAAGACGCTTCCTGTCATCACCGAAAAATTGGATTCCTGGTAAAACAGCGGCAGCACGATCGCCGAATAAATACCGAACCAGAAGGGCTGATCCTTCCTTGTCGCCAGCCATCGAACGCCTAGCCCAAATACGCCGCCGATGATGAAGATGGTGATGACCGACAGGGCCGGGCCGAACGTGATGTAAAAATCGACGGTCCAGGGCAGGTTCCACGAAGTCGTCATATCCTTGGCATTCAGAATTCCATAACGTTTACCAAAAGAATTTCCCAGCGTTTCCCTGGGCTTCGAGGGCCAGATCACGCGCGGCACATGATTGATCATGGCATCGATGAGCGGATTGCGCTGATCGAACGGAACCATCGACGGTGTCCTTTCGATGACATGGTCGATAAGCAGCAGGTGGCTGGAACGCCGGGCCATGGAATCGACGGAAGCTTTGAAACTGCGCAAGGACAGATCAGGCTGGAAATCGTAGAGATTGGATAATTCGCCCTTGATCACCACCCGCGAAAAATGCTTGAGGTACCCGTAGGATCCAAAAAGTGACAAACAAACCAGAACGAGAACGAGAACGAGGACCGAACGGTAGGATTTCAGATACAACGCCGCCGACAGGACAATCAACAGATCAAAAATGATCGGTGTCAGAAGCCCGTCAACAAGATTGATCGACAATTTAGAGATCATGGCCACCGCCAGAACAACAACAGGGAGCAGGGTCAGCTGCCGTTGTAAAAGAAGGTAGACAAGGGTCGAAAAGGCGAAATACCAAAATGGTTTTTCGAGCTGGGGAAGGCTTGGTATCTGGTATTTTTGAAGGGCAAAATGGATGATGAAATATGTGCCCATCAGGGACCAGGAAAGCAGTTTCAAGGCCGCCGTTGCAATACTGACGGCTGGACCGGCTTCGAATTTACAGGAACGGGCGGCGAGAAAATAACCTGCGAACTGAAAGCCAACAAAAACCACAGTGAATAACGCGGCCTTGATCCCGACATTTCCGTCATAGGGAAGATGCGGCACATTCGATGCCGCGTAATATGGAAATATTCCATAAAAAATCAGATAATAGGAACTTGCCAGCGAGAAAAACGGAAAGTATTGACCGCTGTTTTCGGACACCAGTTCAAAATACAGGCTGAAAGCCAATATAATGAGTAGTAAAAACGAAACTGTCAGTATCATTGATCAATCACGGCAATGAAGAAATATATCAGAATCCATACCAACAGTAGCCAGTTACAAATATCTTTGGAACAAGGTTTATCGAGAGAAGGTAATCCTCTGGCGCCCGCCGCTTCCGGGCCGGCAATTGTAAGCTGTTTTCGACACCGCAAAATGTGCTAGACCGGATAACAGAATCTTGCCAATGCATATGTGCTTGATCAGGCCCCAAGGGGTTTAGGCTGTGCAAACCGGGGGGAATGACCTAGTTTGTTGGATCAGGATTGCGAGGGCGACAAAAAGGACCGTAGATGGACCAGTTACTGCTTGAATATTTTCCGATCCTGATTTTCATCGCAATTGCCGTTGTCATCGGTATCGTCGCCGTTGGTGGCTCATATGTCATGGTGCCGCAGAAGCCGGATGTGGAGAAAACATCGGCTTACGAATGCGGCTTCGAAGCCTTCGATGATGCCCGTGGCAAGTTCGATGTGCGCTTTTACCTGGTCGCCATCCTGTTTATCATTTTCGATCTGGAAGTCGCCTTCCTGTTCCCCTGGGCCATATCCTTAGGGGCCATCGGCATGTTCGGGTTCTGGTCGATGATGATCTTCCTGGGCATTCTGACGATTGGCTTTGTCTACGAATGGCGCAAGGGGGCTTTGGAATGGGAATAGACACGGGGGTAAACACGGGCAACGACCCTGGCCAGCCGTTGGCCCCAGGTGCCGACCAAGACGCGGTGCTGAACCGGGTTACCGGCGAGATGCACGACCGTGGCTTCGTCATCGCCAACCTGGACAAGGTGGTTAACTGGGCCCGCACAGGGTCTTTGTGGCCGATGTCGTTTGGCCTGGCCTGTTGCGCCGTGGAAATGATCCACGCCTATATGCCCCGCTACGACCTGGAGCGCTTTGGTGTGGTGCCCCGACCGAGCCCGCGCCAGTCCGACCTGATTATTGTCGCCGGCACCCTGACCAACAAAATGGCCCCGGCCTTGCGCAAGGTCTATGACCAGATGCCCGAGCCGCGTTATGTGATTTCCATGGGCAGCTGCGCTAATGGCGGCGGCTACTACCACTATTCCTATTCTGTCGTCCGTGGTTGCGATCGTATTGTGCCCGTGGATGTCTATGTACCGGGTTGCCCGCCGACAGCCGAGGCGCTGATTTACGGGTTGATTCAACTGCAAAACAAGATTCGACGCACGAGCACCATAGCCAGGTGACCAGGTAATCAAAAGAACATGAGTGAACGCTACGAGACACTTGCCGCTCGGATTGAAGAGCGCTTCGGAGAGCACGTGAAGCGTGTGGATTCGAGCTGCGGTGAGTTGGGAATCGAAGTCGATAAATCTGCGTGGCACGACATTGCTCAGGTATTGCGCAATGAAGCGGAATTCGGATTCGAAATGCTCATGGATGTGTGCGGCGTCGACTATCTCTACTACGGAATCGACGAATGGAACAC
>CBFDVE010000379.1:0-2785 GCA_965613205.1 uncultured Rhodospirillaceae bacterium | reverse complement strand
GAAAATTCCCGGTCGATTTTGGCCACCATCTGGGCCTGGGCGATAATCAGCGCCACCAGCAAAATAGTAAATCCACCGTGCACGGCGATCCGCGCCCTGCCGGTAGTCGCCGTTGTTTCCAGCAGCATTTGATAGATCAGCAAGAAGCCAAAACCGGCAGATGTCAGGGCCGGAATCATGTAGTGACCGGCCGGGTGTTTGGCCACCAGCAGAGCCTGTACCACGAAAGCCAGGCACAGCCCGGCCTGGGCGCGGGCTGATTGCGGCTGGTCCGAGGCCGACCAGCGGCCTTTCATCAGGGCCAGCACAACCAGAACCAGACCAACAACCAGCACAAATCGATAAACGTCTGCGGACCTTCACCGAAGTAACCGCTGCTGCTCGATATCATCGTCAGCCAGTCAAAAATCAAACCGTAACTTCCAGCCGCTGGCAGGGTGAAGAAAATGATGAACGCGACCGATGCGACCCCGTAGGAAAGCAGCAATCGGGGACGGGCGAGCAGGAACACGGGCATTAAGTACATGCCCGCCGATGTTACCTTGGTGGCGATGCCAAAACCGGCAACTGCGGCAAACGCCAGTACATAACGCCCGGCGCGGCGATCCATCTCGCCGGGCCGGAGCGCCAGCAGCATGACGGTGGCCAGCACCATCATGGTCGTCACCAGCATGGGTTCCGGCGAAACATGCAGTCCAAGTTTAAACACCAGAGTGGACAAAAACGGCCCCAGTTGCAGCAGCATGGCCCCGGTCAAACTGCCAAACACTTTGTAGGCGACCGCCCCGGCAACAGCCAGGGCGATGGCGTTAAGGGCGATCAGGACCCTGCCGATCAGGGTCAGATAGCGTTCCGGGTCGGCCAGCACCAGGCGGGTCAGGTCGTCGGTGCCGGTCAGGGGGTGCAGGATTTTAATCACCACGGCCCCGAGAGTCTGAACCGTGGTGCCGGGATGGGCGATGTGTTTCGGCCATTCCAGGTTGATCATGTTCAGGGAATCGAACAAATACCAGTAGTCGGGATCAAGGTTTGACCACAGCCAGAAAGGCCCGGCGTTATCCCGCACCAGCAGGGCGACAACCAGAAAAGACAGGGGCAGGAAAAACAGGGCTAATCGGTGAAGAAGCGGTGTCACGCGGGCAGTCTCATGATTGAAGCTGCCCCCATGTTAGCGGCAAACTTAAGGACCGGTCACGATAAACGTTTGGCCTTTTTCGTTTTTACCGGTTTGCACTTGGTCGGCTTCGGGGCGAACAGCCGCATCGCCCCGCCGACACCCTTGAGGTTCTTTTTACCAAGCGATACCCAGCCCCCCTTGATATTGCGGGCGAAGAGATCGCTGACAATGACCGGGCGGGCCAATTCCTTGGTCAGGGATTCAAGCCGGGCGGTTTCATTGGCGGCCGGGCCGATGACTGAAAATTCGAGCCGCTCGGGCACCCCGATATTACCATACATGACATCGCCGACGTGCAGGCCAAGGCCATATTTGATAACCGGCTGGCCCTTGGCAAGCCGGTCAAGATTCATTTTACAGACCCGTTTTTCGGCTTCGCGCATGGCCCGCATGGCCTTTTGACAGGCTTGACGTTCCGTCGAATCCCCTTTGCGAATGGGGAAGATCGCCAGCACCGCATCGCCGATAAAGCGCAGAACCTCGCCGCCGCTATCCATCACCGCACCGGCGGTACATTCGAAATAGGCATTGACCATGGCAAAAAAATCTTCCGCGCTCAAGCACTCTGCCAAGGGGGTCGAATTGCGCATGTCTGAATACCAGATCACCGAATGGATGGTCTCGTAATCGCCTCGCTTAATCTGGCCACCGAGCACCTGTCTGCCGGCGTCCGGGCCCAGGTAGGTATCTAGAATATTGTTGGTGATTTCGGACTTGATCAGCACTTTAAAGGTTACCGCCAGGCGTTTCTGGATGCGCAACAGGGCGCGGATATCGTTGTCGGAAAATCCGCCGGGCCGGTCGGTCAGCCACGACCCGATAACGCCACTTTTAATGGCCAGTCCCTCGGCCTCGGTATCGAACGGCACGGCGTAGGCCAGGTAGTCGGTGGCGTTGTAGTCATCCAGGAACTCGGACAAGACCGGAAAATCCATCAGCGCTTCTTCGCCTTGCAAGCGTCGCCGAACGTGATCGATCTCGTTACTGGTCAGAAAGGCATAGGGACTGTCGTTCCATTCCACCCCGACCGTGCCATCGCCATGGGCGATTTGCAAGTGTTCGGTTTCCCGGTGGTGATACCAGATGTGACTGATTGCCGAATACACCGGATGTAAGGTGCGGAAACCGAAATGGGACCGAATGATGGGAATCCCTTCGGCCAGCAGGCGCAGACAAGTGCCTTCGAACAACGCCTTCATGGTGGTGGTTTCGCTGAGCGCGCTTTCCATCAGCCAGTCGGCGATGCCATCGACCATCAGGCCACTGCGATCCTGGCTCGGGGCTTCCTTAAGCATAGTTCCGAATATAGCCTTAAATGGTCGGGATTTCGAGACGCATCGAACTAGGCGGCGTAGGAAACACCCTTGTCGTCGAACAATTTTTGCAACTCACCGGCTTCATACATTTCCTTGATGATGTCGCAACCACCGACGAATTCACCTTTGATGTAAAGCTGGGGGATGGTCGGCCATTCGGAAAAGGCCTTGATGCCTTCACGAATTTCCGTGTCTTCCAGCACGTTGATGCCCTTGAACTTGACTTCCATCTGGGTCAGCGCGCCGACCACGGCGGCTGAAAAACCGCATTGGGGAAACATCGGCGTGCCCT
>CBFDVE010000378.1:0-2811 GCA_965613205.1 uncultured Rhodospirillaceae bacterium | reverse complement strand
CCGCCGCCGCCGACGCAATCAGCAGCTTTCCCGGCCTGGCCCACCGCCAGGAAATCATCGCCGCCAATGACGGCGGCCTGGAAAGCCTGGCCCACGCGCGACTTCGTGAGCGGGCCCTGGCTCTGGCTCCGCAAATCAAGGTCAACGGCATTTGTGGCGGACCGGTGGTGGCGCATAACGAACAGTGGTCGTCGCTTTCATTAAGCCCTAAGGTACCGACAGCGGACATAGTCAGCACCGTTCGGTTTATCCTGGATACGGGTGCGATAACCGGCCAGGTGATCGCGCTGGGGGGGAGATTGAAAGAAATGGAATCGCTATGACGGTGGGTAAAATGGAACTGGTGAAACCGGCAAACATCGCCGATGCGCGGGCCGCAATCCGCCATGTGTTCATTCGCGATCTTGAACTGTCCTGCCTGATCGGGGTCTACCAGCACGAAAAGGAAGCGGCCCAGCGGGTGCGGATCAATCTGGACCTGGCCGTGCGCGAGGGCGAGCCAGGGGGCGAATTGCATGACGACCTGGCCAACGTGGTCTGCTACGAGCAACTGAGTAACGGCGTGCGCGATCTGGTCGGCAGGGGTCATACTAATCTGGTCGAAACCCTGGCCGAAGAAATCGCCAACATGTGCCTGACCGATGGCCGGGTGCGGTCGGCCCGGATCCGGGTCGAAAAACTCGATGTGTTTGAAGACACGGCCAGTGTCGGCGTCGAAATCGAAAGATTCAACCCGGAAATCTGACCTTGGATTCGCTCTTGCGAATCGCGCAAGTCCTTGCAAAAAAGGGATTAACCAGCCTGTGGCCGCCGGAGTTGTGCACAGGGGAGTATTTTTGGTCGTTTCGATACGAAAACATTAAGAAAGAAAAGCCGATTGGCACAGTCTCTTTCCGGTAATGATTTTATTCTTTAATAACAAGGCATTACAAAAATGCCTATTTTTTGTGCAAAGTCGAGGAGTCCAAGGGTATTGTGGGGTCAATCGTTTTTGCGTGGCTTTTTCAACAACCTTATCCACATGTTTAGTGGATAGGTACCCAGGTTTGTATGCAGTTGGAAACCGACAGGATATGTCAAGAACCGAATCTGACCTAGGGGCAGGAATATCCACCACCGAACGCCCTCCGGGGGTTGCGGTGATCGAGGCTTACCTGAAAGGCTTACCCGGCAAGCCCGGCGTTTACCGGATGCTCAACGGTCGCGGCGAGGCGCTTTATGTGGGTAAGGCGAAGAACCTGAAAAAGCGGGTGACCAGCTATACCAACCTGAAACGACAATCGAACCGTCTGCGCCGCATGATCAGCGAAACGGCGTCTATGGAATTTCTGACAACCCATACGGAAGCCGAGGCCCTGTTGCTGGAGGCCAATCTGATCAAGCGCCTGAAGCCGCGCTACAATATTTTGCTGCGGGATGATAAATCCTTCCCGAAAATCCTGCTGACCGGCGACCACGCCTATCCGCAGGTGGTCAAGCACCGGGGGGCCAAATCGAAAAAAGGCGAATACTTCGGCCCCTTCGCCTCGGCCTGGGCGGTCAATGAAACCCTGACCGTGTTGCAGCGCGGGTTTTTCCTGCGCACCTGTTCCGACAGTGTGTTCGCCAATCGCACCCGACCGTGTTTGCTGTATCAAATCAAACGCTGTTCGGCCCCTTGCGTCGGCTATATCAGGGATCAGGCCTATAAGGACCTGGTCGGCGAGGCGCGGGATTTCCTCAGCGGGCAAAGCCAGAAAATCCAGCGCGGTTTTTCCAGGCGTATGCAACAAGCCAGTGACGATCTGGATTTCGAGGCTGCGGCGGGCTTTCGGGACCGGATTCAGGCCCTGACCCGGATTCAGGCCCATCAGGATATCAACCCGGCCGGCATTGGCGACGCCGATGTCATGGCCGTGCATCAGGCCGGTGGCCACAGTTGTGTCCAGGTGTTCTTTTTTCGCGGCGGCCGCAATTACGGCAACCGGGCCTATTATCCGAGCCACACCAAAGACGATGACGAAGCGGACGTTCTGGAAGCCTTCATGGGCCAGTTCTATGACAACAAAGACCCGCCCCGGACCATCCTGCTGTCGCACCGGCTGGCCGGTCAGGCGCTGATCGCCGAGGCCCTGGGCGTGCGGGTGGGCCATAAAATCAAGATCAGCAAGCCACAACGGGGGAACAAGCGTAACCTGGTTGAACATGCTCTGATCAATGCCCGCCAGGCCTTGGGCCGACGCCTGTCGGAAAGTGCCTCTCAGCGGGCCTTGCTCGATGGCCTGGCCAAACTGCTCGACCTGGATGGGCCACCGGAACGCATTGAAGTCTATGATAACAGTCACGTATCGGGCAGCCAGGCGATCGGCGCCATGATCGTCGCCGGTCCGGACGGGCTGATGAAGAACGCCTATCGCAAATTCAACATTCGCAACAAGGACATCGCCCCCGGCGACGACTACGCCATGATGCACGAAGTTCTGAGCCGCCGGTTTGCCCGCGTGCGCAAGGAAGACCCGGACCGCCAGCGGGGCATGTGGCCCGACCTGGTTTTGCTCGATGGCGGGGCCGGGCAACTGGGGGTGGCGGTCAAAGTATTCACCGAACTGGGCATCGATGATGTGGCGCTCGCCGCTATCGCCAAGGGGCCGGATCGCAATGCCGGGCGGGAACGTATTTTCAGGGTCGATCGCGAGGTCCTGTCGCCGGCGGCGCGCGACCCGGTACTGTATTTCCTGCAACGGCTGCGCGACGAGGCACACCGTTTCGCCATCGGCTTCCATCGCCAGAAAAGGGGCAAGGCGGCGGTCAGATCGGCCCTTGATGGAGTGC
>CBFDVE010000377.1:0-2828 GCA_965613205.1 uncultured Rhodospirillaceae bacterium | reverse complement strand
TGCGTTGTTGTTGTTTTCAACGAATTGGGCGTACGATTCCAACGCTCCATTCTTCTGCATGTTCTCAATCCAAAACGACAAGTCCTCTTGAGCATTGTATTCGCTTGGATTTATAACGAGGGATGTTGTTTCATCCTTTTCTATCAGCAAGAAAAACATACTGGTTGTGAACGGACCCAATCTGAATATGTTAGGGACCCGCGAGCCCGACGTTTACGGCAATGAAACCCTGGCCGATATCGAAGCCGCCTGCAAGACCCACGGACAAGCCCTGGACCTGGACATCGAATTTCGCCAATCCAATACGGAAGGCGAGTTGGTCGATTGGGTGCAGCAGGCTAAAAGCAATGCCGATCTGATCATCGTCAATGCCGGGGCCTATAGCCATACTTCGGTGGCCTTGCTCGATGCCTTGTTATCTTGCGATCTGCCGGTCATTGAAGTTCATCTCTCGAACATTCATCAACGGGAGGAATTCAGGCAGCATTCGTATATTTCCAAGGTCGCCCGTGGCATGATCTGTGGATTCGGTGGCTACGGCTACCAAATGGCGCTCGACGCCGCGATTAAAATACTCAAATAACGCTATCAAATAACGCGGGTAGAAATTCTTATGGCTGACAAGAAAGAGACCTCGAAAACTGAAATTGATTCCGACCTGGTCCGGAAACTGGCCGGTTTGCTGGAAGAAACCGGCCTGAGCGAGATCGAATACGGTTCCGGTGACTGGCATTTGCGGGTGTCGAAAGGCAGTGGTCAGGTCGCCGCCGCCATTGCCACCCCCGCCGCCGTCGCCGCCACCACGCCGGAAGCGCCGGTCGCCGAAGACAGCAGCGCCGATCATCCGGGCGTGGTTGTCTCGCCCATGGTCGGCACGGTCTACACCACCGCCGAGCCAGACGAACCGCCGTTCGTAAAAGTCGGCGATCAGGTCACCGAGGGCGATACCCTGGTGCTGATCGAGGCGATGAAAGTGTTCAACCCGGTCAAAGCGTCCCGCTCGGGCAAGGTGTCGCGTGTCTTTATCAGCAACGCCACGCCGGTGGAATTCGGCGAACCCCTGATGATCATCGAATAATGTTTGAAAAAGTCCTGATCGCCAACCGGGGCGAGATCGCCCTGCGCATTCAGCGGGCCTGCCGCGAAATGGGCATTCGCACGGTCGCCGTTCATTCGACGGCGGATTCCAACGCCATGAATGTGCGTTTGGCCGACGAAAGCATCTGCATCGGACCGCCGCCGAGCAAAGACAGCTATCTCAACGAGACCGCCATCCTGACGGCGGCCGCCCTGTCCAACGCCGACGCCATTCACCCCGGTTATGGTTTCCTGTCGGAAAACGCCGGGTTCGCGGCGAAAGTGGAAGAACACGGCTTCACCTTCATCGGCCCCAAACCCGAACACATCGCCCTGATGGGCGACAAGATCGCCGCCAAACAGGCCGTGATGGAGGCCGGCATACCGGTCGTGCCCGGTTCCGACGGAGAAGTCGTGGACGATGCGCGAGCCGTTCAAGTGGCCGCCGAAACCGGCTATCCGGTGCTGATCAAAGCCTCCGCCGGGGGCGGCGGTCGGGGCATGAAACTGGCCCATTCGCCAGCAGAGTTGTCCGAAGCCATTCGCACGGCGAAAAGCGAAGCGCAAGCGGCGTTTGGCAATGGTCAGGTTTATATGGAGAAATACCTGACCCATCCGCGCCATGTGGAAATCCAGATTCTCGCCGACGGGTTTGGCAATGTGGTCCATCTGGGCGAGCGGGATTGTTCCCTGCAACGGCGCAATCAGAAGATTCTCGAAGAGGCCCCCTCGCCCGCCCTGAACGACGATGTGCGCCAGAAAATCGGCGCCATCACCGCCGAAGCGGTTCAGAAATTGGGTTATCGAAGCACCGGAACTGTCGAATATCTCTACGAAAATGGCGAGTTTTACTTTATCGAAATGAACACCCGCCTACAGGTCGAACACCCGGTCACGGAAATGATCACCGGCCTGGATCTGGTCCGGGAAATGCTGCGCATCGGCGCCGGAGCCCCGCTCGGTTACAGCCAGGATGATATTCGCTTTTCCGGTCATGCCATCGAATGCCGGATCAATGCCGAACATCCCGAGACCTTCATCCCGTCGCCGGGCACGATTGGCGATTATCACGCTCCCGGCGGTCTCGGCATCCGGGTCGATTCGGCGATCTATTCCGGCTACACCGTGCCGCCATACTACGACAGCATGATCGCCAAGTTGATCGTCCACGGAGCCAATCGCAACGAATGCCTGATGCGTTTGCGCCGGGCCCTCGGCGAATATGTCATCGACGGGCTCGATACCTCCCTGCCCCTGCATCAGCGACTGATGTCCGAGGTCGATTTCATCAACGGCGACTATGATATTCACTGGCTGGAGAAGTTCGTGGGCCAATGAGCCGGACGACTGAAAAACCACTCTCCTTAACCCCCGAAATCCTCGTCAGGGCCTATGCGGCGGGTATTTTTCCCATGTCGGAAAGCCGCACGGATACAGACATCTTCTGGGTCGATCCCCAATTACGGGGAATTTTGCCGCTCGACGATTTTCATGTCTCCCGGTCGCTCAAAAAAGTCATCCGCCAGGGCCGGTTCGATGTTTCCGTCGATCAGGATTTCGCCGCCGTCATTGAGGCCTGCGCCGAAACGCCCCGGCAAGATCAGGGCACCTGGATCAATGACCAGATCATCGCCGCCTACACCGCCCTGAACGGCCTGGGTCTGGCCCACAGCGTCGAATGTCGGCTGGATGGCAATTTGGTCGGTGGCCTGTATGGGGTCTCCCTGAAAGGTGCGTTTTGCGGCGAAAGC
>CBFDVE010000376.1:0-2840 GCA_965613205.1 uncultured Rhodospirillaceae bacterium | reverse complement strand
CTTGCGCGCACCCAGGCCATATTGGGCGATAACCTGTTTCAGGGGCGGCAGGTCGGGCCCGGTCATGAAGCGGATCGCCGGGCGGCCATAAGGGCGGCCATGCCTAAGGCGGCGCGCAGGCTGCTGTCATCGGCCTGGCCGCTGCCGGCAATATCGAACGCGGTGCCGTGGTCGGGCGATGTGCGGACGAAAGGCAAACCCAGGGTGACATTAACCGCGCCGTGGAAATCAATGGTCTTGATCGGGATCAGGGCCTGGTCGTGATACATGCAGATGGCGGCGTCATAGCCCGTGCGGGCGGCCTGATGGAACAGGGTGTCCGGCGGCCACGGCCCGCTGGCGGCAATACCCATTTGATTGAGCCGATCAATGGCCGGGGCAATAATGGTATTTTCCTCATTGCCCATACCGCCGCCTTCTCCGGCGTGTGGATTAAGCCCGGCGATGGCCAGGTGGGGGTCGGCAATGGCGAAATCGTTGACCAGGGCCTGGGCGGTAATTTCGGCCAGGGTGACAATCAGGTCCGTGCTCAGACTTTCAATGGCGTCGGCCAATGCCATATGCACGGTGAGCGGAACCACGCGCAGGGACGGACACGCCAGCATCATCACCGGTGGGGTCGAAATTCCGGCCAGGGCGGCGAGATATTCCGTATGACCGGGATGAATGAATCCGGCCTGATAGAGCGACTGCTTATGGATCGGGTTGGTCACCACGGCTGATGCCAGTCCTTGCTGAACCAGGCGAACGGCGGTGTCGATGGAACCGAGTATGGCCGGCGCGTTGTCCGGGTTCGGCGTTCCGGCAACGGTGGCAGCGGTCAGGGGGCGATGCAGGACTGGCAAGGCCGTGGGAAAAACAGATCGGGTCTGATCGGGCGCCTCGATCACGCTGATCGGTACGCGATCACCGGCAATGGTTTTCAGATGATCGGCATCGGTGATCAGAAAAAAGGGCGGGGCCGATGGATCATTTCGCAACGCTTGCCAGGCCTTCAGGCTGACATCACCGCCAATACCGGCCGGGTCGCCCATGGTCAAGGCCAGGGGGGGCAGGGAGGTCATTACTAGATTCTGATTTCCAGGAACGCGGTGCGGCGCAAATCACGCATATGGCGACGGGCCAGAATGTCGAGTCGCTTGTTGAGAAGATTTTTTTCGATACCATCGCGAACGTCACTCAAGGACATTTTGCCCTCCCGTTCACATACCATCAGGACGATGATGCCAGAACCGGAACGGGTCGGCCGACTGGGTTCGTAGCGGCCAAGTTTCTCGATCAACTGGCGGGTTTGCGGCGGCAGCGAGGCCGTTTTGACCTTACCCAACCGGCCAGACAAGGGGGAATTTGTTCGCTTGCCGATGGCCTCCATATCATCGCAATTGGTGGCGACTGCGGTTAAAGCGGCGGCGGCGTCCATACCGGCCTGAATATCGGCGGTCGTTGGCTCCGGCGGCAGGGCGGTATAGACCTGATACAAATCAACCTGTTCATTACTCGAACCCAAACCCTGACCTGTGCGGGACCGGCGTTTGAGCAGAATGTAGAAACCGGATGAGGTTTTTATCGGTTCCGACAGGGTGCCATCGGCCATGGCAGCGATGGCATTGTCCAGTTCGGCCACCAACTGGCCGCGGCGAACCCAGCCCAGATCGCCGCCCACGGCGGCGGTGGCGCTTTGCGAAAAGTTTCGCGCCAGCACGCTGAATTTGGCGCCACCTTTTATTTGCGAAATAATGGTGTTGGCAGCAGCGCGATTCTTTTCAATATTTTCCGGACGATCTATGGGGATAAATATTTCGCCGACCAGATATTCCGGCTGGCCCTTGCTTTTTTCAATTTCGGCAATGATTTCATCGACTTCATCGTTGCCAATGGAAATTTCCGAACGGAACAACCTGTTGACGGTGCGGCCCCAGGCGATCTGGGCATGAAGCTGGCCGATCAGCACTTCTTTTTCAATGCCTTTGCTGTCCAGGAACGCGGTCAGTTGTTGCGAGGTCATCTTGCTGGACCTGGCGACATTGCCATAGGCCCGTTCCAGTTCCTTGTCCGAGATAAGAATATCCAACCGTTCGGCTTCCTGCATCTGTAGTCGCTCGTCGATCAACTGGTTCAGTACCTGACCCGTATAACGTTGCCTGTTTTCCGGCGTGTTGCGTTGATTGGATGTGCCGATCAGAAGGTTGATCCGGGTTTGCAAATCGAAGAATGAAATTACCTGTTCGTTGACCACGGCGGCGATGCCAAGGGTCTGCTGCGCACGCAAGGCACTCACAGCAGCCAGCATGACCAGGATGACAGCACTCAAAGAGATAAAAAATCGAGGCAGGGTTGGGTTCATTTTCGACCGTGATCAATTGAACAGATTGAGCCCGGGCGAAACCTCGCCGAGCGTTTTAAACAGGATACGAAAGACAATGGCATCTTCGGGGCGCAGGTCGCGGTCTTCGAAGAAGGTCCGCGTTAGTCCTGATGAGAACAGGAAGCATTCGTCCTCATACGTCAGGTTGAGCCTGAGCGAACGAATTTCCTCGGCGGCAAGATCCTGGGTCGCGTGCAGGGACCCTCGCCAGTATCGGCTGAATTGGGATGACAGACTATTGGTCAATTCCTCGCGGCCGGCGAATTCGCCGCCTTCCTGGGGATCGATGAAGGTATAATTGGTGACCAGCCGCAGGGCCGGTCCACCGACCGACAGACTGAGCTCATTGCGCTTGAAATCCAGTCTGTCCTTGCCGATACGGGTTCGGTAATTAAGGTTCAGAAACTCACCCGGCGAGGCATTCAGGCGACCGACAATATCGGAGAAGTTATCTTCCAGACCCGACCCTGCCGAA
>CBFDVE010000375.1:0-2844 GCA_965613205.1 uncultured Rhodospirillaceae bacterium | reverse complement strand
ACTACGAAGTCTCGACCGGTGGTTTTGGCCTGTTGATCAAGGCCCGGGCCGGATCCCTTGAACAAGTTCCACCGGGACAGCGCCGTCAACTGGTTGGCGCCGCCGGCGCGATCGAAAGCGCCTATGGGCCCGGCAATATTGCGGCGGTTTATGACGTTCCTTTCGCCCTGTTGTTTGTCGCTGTGCTGTATTTGCTGAATGGGGTGTTGTCGGGCATTGTCGCGGTTTTTCTGGTCGTTGTTTTTGTCATTGGCAGCATCGGCGCGATGTCGATACGGTCCTTGACCGGCCGCCTGATCCAGGTCGGCGGTAGCGGCAATGCCATGATCACCACGGCGGCCGATCAAATTGACACCGTTCGCGCTTTTAATGGTGGGGAAATACTGCATGGCAATTGGCAGCATCATACAATCACCACGCAACGTTTGCGCCGCCAGATCGAACGTCGACAGGGACTGGTCCAGACCCTGACCCAGACGGCGATAGCACTGATGGGGGTGACGGTGGTCGCGACCGGCGCCCGGCTGGTGGTCGGCGGTGAAATCAATGTCGGGGTGATGATCGGTGCCAACATCCTGGCGGCCCGCGCCCTGATGCCGGTCTCGCGGTTTTCCCAACTGGGAGCCATATTTGCAAAAGCCGCCCAGAGCCTGTCGTTGATTCGCGAATTTACCAAACTGCCGCTCGAACCGGATAGTGGTTCAAGCAAAAAAAATTACAGCGGGGCGGTCGAATTCAAGGACGTTTCATTTTCCTATCCCGGATCCAACACCCCCTTGTTCGAAAGCCTTTCATTGCGAATTGAACCGGGCAACGTTGTCGTCATCACCGGCGGCAACGGCGCGGGCAAAACTGCGCTGGCCCGATTGCTAGTGGGATTGATTGAACCGGTTCGCGGCCATGTGCTCATCGATGGCCTTGACTTACGCCAGGTCTCGCCCGACTGGTGGCGGCGGCAGATTGTCTATTTGC
Organism: uncultured Rhodospirillaceae bacterium; assembly: GCA_965613205.1. Classification (GTDB taxonomy): domain Bacteria; phylum Pseudomonadota; class Alphaproteobacteria; order Rhodospirillales; family JABHCV01; genus CAZZKE01. Next base: position 1,872 of record CBFDVE010000375.1, on the reverse strand, counting down.
CCCAGGAACCGGCCATGCTGGACGCCAGTATTGGCGAAAATCTTAAAATCACCAACCCGGCCATGAGCGAAGAACAGGTGTTCAGGATTATCACCGCCGCCGGGCTGAACCGTTACATTGACTTAAGTCCCGCCGGACTGGACACCCCGATTATCGATAACGGCCGCAATCTGTCGCTCGGCATTCGCCGCCGCATGGCCCTGGCCCGGGCGCTCGGCACCAATGGCCGATTGGCGATCCTGGACGAACCGACGGAAGGGCTGGATCAGGAAGGCATTGCGTGCGTCTACGCCGCCATGAAAGACATGGCCGCCGAGGGCCGGACCATCATCGCCATCTCGCACGATCCGAAGCTGATCAAAGGGGCCCATCTGGTCATTGATCTGGACCGCAAGCCGGTGCCGCGTATAGTCGAACGGCCACAGGCGGTTATCGCCAATGAAGGTGACGGCCAATGACATCACACTTGCCCCGCACCACCGGTGCAACCACGCACCTGTTCCTGGTGCTGCTGGTGGTCAGTTGCCTCGCTTTCGGTGCCTGGGCGACCATCGGTACGCTGGATATCGTCAGCCTGGCCAATGGCGAGGTCATACCGTCGTCCCAGATCAAGAAAGTACAGCATCTGGAAGGCGGCATCGTGCGCGAGATTTCGGTCAGCGAAGGACAGGTGGTTGAACGTAACCAGCAACTGCTGGTACTGGAACCGATTCGCAGCAATGCGGATGTGGCCGAACTGGGGGTGCGATTGCGCTCGCTCAGGGCCGAAATTGCCCGTCTGGAGGCCGAAGCCAGGGGTCGCAAAAAGCCGGTTTTCCCTGCCGACCTGACCGCCAACGCCCCCCTGCTTGTGCGCCAGACCCTTGAATTGTTCGACAGTCGCAAACGCTCCATGCAGGGCCGCATCGACAGCCAGAAAGAAACCATTATCCAGAAGCGGCAAGACGAACGGGAAATCAACGCCCGCATCCGCAATCAACAGGATAGCCTTGAACTGATGGCCGAGCAGATCGCGATCAGCGAAGAATTATTGAAAGAAGAGCTGACAAATCGCTACGTGCACCTTGATTTGCTGAAGGAAGCCAGTCGCCTGAAGGGCCAGCACGAACAGGATGTGGCGGCACTGGTCAGGGCCAAATCGGCGATAAAGGAAGCCCAGACCCAGCTTAAAAGCATCTACAATTTGTTCGCCGAGGAGGCCGGTACGGCGCTTGAAACATCCCGCCTGGAATTCAATGAACTGTCCCAGCGCGAACGCAAATACCGGGACAGCCTGGATCGCACAGTGGTGCGCTCGCCGGTCGCCGGGATTGTCAAGACTTTGTACATTTCAACTATCGGCGGCGTCCTTAAGGCGGGCGATACGATTGTCGAAATTGTCCCGACCGGAGATAAGTTGGTGATCGAGGCCCGATTGCCGACCCAGGATATCGGCTATGTCCAGGTCGGTCAGTCGGCCTTGGTCAAGCTGGCATCAGCCGATGCCCGGCGTTTTGGTGGCCTGGAGGGGACGGTCGTGCAGGTTAGCCCCGATACCCTGGTGACCCGGGATGGCGTGCCTTATTACCGGGTCCGTATCGAAACCGGGAAAGACCGTTTCCTGCGCGGGGCCGAACAATACCAACTGTTCCCCGGTATGCAAGTGGTGGCCAGCATTCGCACCGGCGAACGCACGGTAGCGGAATATCTGGCCGGACCCTTTCTTGGAACCCTTAACGGCGCCTTGAAGGAACGGTGAATTTGCGGCTACAACTAATGCAGCCCAGAGCATATTAGCCTCATACGAAATCATTTGATGGTCGCGACAGGTGGTCCGGGTAGGCGCGTGGCGTCGCGCGATGTGGTTCATCGGGCAAGCCGCGCAACGCCCCC
>CBFDVE010000374.1:0-2847 GCA_965613205.1 uncultured Rhodospirillaceae bacterium | reverse complement strand
CCAGGGATCGAACCAGCTTTCGAAATAGCGGCGGATCAGCGCCGCATCAAGCCCGGCCAGCCTGGCCGCCGCCTCGCAGGCCGGCCGCCAGCGGGCCGCGGTGCCGGCCGGAACCGGGGTGCCGTTACCAATTGCCGCGTCATCGGGCTTGTCATTCAGCCGCCGGCACGAACGGAGCAGGGGGGCAATGGCTTCCCCGTGGCGGTCGCCGCGCCAGCCCGGCAACTTCTCAAACGTCGTCCTGACCAGTATCAGCCTGGCTTCGGCGGCGGCGGGCTTTTCGGCCGCCGGTGACGGCGTTTTCAGGCCCGGCTGCACCGGTCGGGACGGCGCGGGGACACAGGCGGCAACGAAAAGCAGCAAGGCGCCCGACAGGTATATTGCCGCCGGCGGGCGCATCTTCTTTATCAGTCCAGGCTGCGGGTTGCGGCCAGGGCCCAATTGGGGTCGCGGGCCTTGGTATCACGCACGAAAGTCCAGAAATCGGTGATCGTAATGATTTTGTTGGGGTCTCCCTCGATCACCTCGCCGTCGCCGTCGAACAGGGCATGGACCTGTTCGCTGACCAGCTTGACGGTCACTTGTGCTTCGGAGCCATCAAGCTCGGCCTCGACGGCTTCCGCCGAGCGAATGGACACCAGGGTCTCTTCCATGGTCTGCCCTTCGGTTTCGCGCTGGCGGATGGAATGATCGAAGTTGGCGAACACCTCGGTGGCCAACAGGGGTTTCAGGGTGTCGGAATCACCGCAAGCAAAAGCGCTGAGAATGAGTTCGAAAGCCATGCGGGCGCCGGAAACAAATTCGCCGATTTCGAAGCCCGGATCGGCGGCGCGGATGGCGGCGATGCCGGCTTCCAGGGGGGTTTCGGGCGTGAAATCGACGGGCTCCTCCATTGAGTCGTCTGTATCTTCGGCGGCCTGGTCGGCAAGCTGGATGACGTTGTCATCATTGGCCGACTTGCGGGTGTCCGCCTTCTTGCCCGGATTGAGCAGTTTATCGAAGACATCGTTGAGGCCGCCGTTACTGCCATCGCGCCTGCCGAGCACACTGCGCAGGCGTAAAATCAGGAAAACCGCGATCATCGCGAACAGAATAATGTCGAAAAACTGGAAGCCGTTGTCCATGATATTTATATTGTTTGCCTTGCTAGCAGTATGTTGAAGACTGTGCGCCCGAAAAAACCTTTTAGCGACCTGACCAATAAGGCAAGTTAACGGCTTACCCGGTCCAGGTCCAGCACCGAACGGGCACGAGTTGTTCTTTAGATAAGGCCTGTCCTGCCTGGGAGCAAGGTTGATTGATGAAATTTTTGGGAGTGATGGACAAATGATCGGGTTGATCCTGCTGTTGATGATCGCCGTGCCGGTCCTGGAAATCATGGTTTTTATTCAGGCCGGCGACCTGATCGGGCTGTGGCCGACTTTGCTGGTCGTGGTTTTGACCGCCGCCATGGGCACAGCACTACTGCGCCACCAGGGCCTGGCGGTGCTACTAAAAGTGCAGGAAAGCCTGAACGGTGGGCGACCGCCGGTAGCCGAACTGTTTGACGGCCTGTGCCTGTTCGTCGCCGGGTTGCTGCTGCTGACGCCCGGTTTCCTGACCGATGGCGTCGGTTTTCTTTTGTTCGTGCCACCCTTGCGCTCCCTGATCCTGGGCGGATTGCTCAAGCGCCTGTCGGTCTCCCTGCACGGCGGGTCCGAAAACGGGCCCGGCCCGGCTCCGCAAGATAGGGAGGATATTATCGAAGGTGACTATCACGAGGTCGAAACTGATCCGGAGCCGGCTGATCGACCGAATAACCGCCTGGGTCCCGGACCTGAATAGAGACCGGGATACAGTTGTTTTTACAGGCCGATCCGTGTTACCCACTGTGCTGGGTTTTAATCGATCAGGGGCCTTCCGGTCCGGGGAGAGAACATAGATGGCCAAGAAAACAAAAACCAGCGACGATAAGGCTGCGACCGAAGAAAGTGGCGCGGCCCCGGTGCCCGCCGCCGACGCACCGGTCGAAGAGAGCGCTGAGGCCCCGCCGATCGCCATCAATGCCCAGTATATCAAGGACTTGTCCTTCGAGGCTCCGGGAACCCCCGGCATCTTCGCCAAAATGAAATCTGGCGCACCGGACGTTAGTATCAACGTCAACGTCAACGCCCAGCCCTTAGATAGCAATGTGTTTGAAGTGCAGCTTCATATTCGCGGCGAATGCAGCATTGGCGAGACCACGGCGTTCGTCACCGAACTGGTTTATGGCGGGGTGTTTACCCTGAACGTGCCGCAGGAACACTTACAAGCCGTGTTGCTGATCGAATGCCCGCGGCTGCTGTTCCCCTTTGCCCGCAATATTGTCGCCGACGCCACCCGCGATGGCGGTTTCCCGCCGCTGATGCTGGCCCCGGTCGATTTCGTCGCCATGTTCCAGCAGCAACAGGCGCAAGCCGAAGCGGAGGTCGGCGACAAGGGTGGCAACGGGTCCGGCAAAGACAAATAAACCTTATCACCGATCCCACACCGGGTCGTCCATGCGGGCGATGAATTTTGCGTGGGCGGCCAGCTCTTCGTCGCTGAGCTTGAGCCAGCGCGTCCCTTGCAGCAGGGCGTCCAGCCCCTCGCGAGTCCACCACGGCGCACGCAGATTGATGTCGACAAACGCCGGCATGCCGAGCGCGCGCAGCCCCTCCAGAGTCTTGCGGGAGATGCGGTTGCGGGTGCTCAGACTGCCGTGATAGAGGAGCGCGGGCGAGACATCGCGCAGCGCCCCTGCGACCGTCTCGGCATCGATGTAGTCGTACGCCTGGTCGGGCAGGATGCGGAACTCGGGTTGCCCATCGCTCAGCACCACCTGCACCG
>CBFDVE010000373.1:0-2864 GCA_965613205.1 uncultured Rhodospirillaceae bacterium | reverse complement strand
TACGTAAGCGCCGGTGATGGCGGCGGTACGGGTGCCGCCATCGGCCTGAATGACATCGCAATCGACCGTAATTTGCATTTCGCCCATGGCTTCTAAGTCGGTGACGGCGCGTAAACTGCGGCCGATCAGGCGCTGGATTTCCATGGTTCGGCCCGATTGCTTGCCGCGCACGGCCTCCCGGCTCGAGCGTTCCCCGGTGGCCCTGGGCAACATGCCGTATTCGGCGGTGACCCAGCCCCGCCCGGATTTGCGCATCCACGGCGGCACCCGTTTTTCCGTGCTCGCCAGGCACAGCACCTTGGTGTCGCCCATGGCGATCAGACACGATCCTTCGGCGTACTTGTTGACTTTGGTTTCCATGGTGATGGCGCGGAGCTGGTCGTTGGCGCGGCCCGAAGGTCTCATGATATCTTCCTGCTGTTCGTGATCGCCAAGTTCTAGAACAACCAGGCCATTTATGGAAGTATGCTCTCTGTATTGACGATGGTGGATCGGCCCCCTACATTCCGGGCAATCCGAACAGTCCTGCAAGAAAGCGGCGCAATGATTTCTGAGCTGAACCAGCGCTCACGCGAAATATTTAGTCATATTGTCGATGCTTACGTGTCCACCGGCGAGCCCATGGGCTCGCGCACCCTGTCGCGCCTGCTCGATTCCACCCTGTCCCCGGCGACCGTGCGCAATGTTATGGCCGACCTGGAAGACGCCGGATTGCTGTACGCGCCACACACCTCGGCCGGTCGCCTGCCGACGGACGCGGGCCTGAGACTTTTTGTAAGTGGCTTGTTGCAGACCGGCAATCTGACCAATGACGAACGGCAAAGCATCGAAGGCCATTGCGCAGCGTCGGGGGCCAGCATGGAAGGCCTGCTGAAAGAGGCGACCCTGGCCCTGTCCGGCCTGTCAAGCTGCGCCGGTCTGGTCATGGCCCCGAAAACCGATGTGCCGCTGCGCCATATAGAAATCGTCGGCCTGGGTCCGGGCCGGGCGCTGGTGGTGCTGGTCACCGAAAACGGCATTGTCGAGAACCGCATTATCGAAACCCCGCCCAACCTGCCGCCCTCATCCCTGATCGAAGCCAGCAATTATTTGTCGGCCCGGCTGATTGGCCGCACCTTGCGCGAAGCCAGCGAACAGATCGCTCAAGAACTGGAAAGCCAGCGGGCGCAGCTCGATGATCTGACCCGCAGCGTCGTTGAATCCGGGCTGGCCAGCTGGGCCGCCGGTGACGAAGGCGGCACGTTAATCATCAGTGGCCAGGCCAATTTGCTGGAAGATGTCAATGCGGCGGGCGATCTGGAGCGTATCCGGTGCCTGTTCGAAGCCCTGGAAACCCGCGAAATGACGCTTAATCTGCTGTCCCTGGCCGAAGGGGCGGAAGGGGTGCAGATTTTTATCGGCACCGATAACCAGATGTTCAACGTGGCCGGATGCTCGTTGATTGTCGGCCCTTTTCGCGACAAGCGGGAACAGGTGATCGGCGCCATTGGCGTGGTCGGCCCATCGCGCATGAATTATGCCCGCATCATCCCCATGGTCGACTATACCGCCAAGCTGGTCGGCCGCATGGTCGGGTCCAGTCAGTAAACCTTAAGGAAAACAACTCCATGAACGACGACGAAACCAAAAACGAAACCGAAATTGCGGAAAACGAAGCCGAACAACAGGCCGAACAAGACGCCGCCGCTGCCTGCGCCGAAGAAGACCAGCAAGAGCCGCCAAAGGAGTCTGACGATCCCGAATTTGACCTGGAGGGTGCCGACCGGCTGGCCGAACTGGAAAGCCAGGTCGAAGGGCTGACCGACAAGCTGTTGCGGGCCGTGGCTGAAACCGAAAACGTGCGCCGTCGCACCGGCCGGGAAAAAGAAGATGCCTCGAAATACGCCATCGCCGGGTTCGCCAGCGATATGGTTTCCGTCGCCGACAACCTGACCCGGGCCCTGGGCAGTGTTGACGGCGAAACCAGAACCGCCAATGAAGCGGTGGAAACGCTCATGGCCGGGGTCGAAATGACCCTGCGCGATTTGCTCAACACGTTTGAGAAAACCGGCATCAAGCAAATCCAGGCCATGGACCAGCCGTTTGATCACAATCTGCATGAGGCGCTGTTTGAAATGGAGGACCCGGACAAACCGGCGGGAACCGTGGTCCAGATCGTCCAGCAAGGCTATACCCTGCGCGACCGGCTGTTGCGACCGACCAAAGTCGGGGTTTCCAAGGGCGGGCCGAAGGCGGCCGCTCCATCGACACCGGAGGAGCCGCTCGCCAGCGAACAAGCGGTGGCGGAAAACGCCCCGGAACAAACCAAAGCCTATGAACAGGGAGCCGAAAATCCGGGGTCCCATGTCGATGAAGAACTGTAACAAAACAGGCCAGAACGCTTGCACCACGGGTCAGGGCGACATATATAACGCCCGATCAAACAAATTCGCCATTTTTTATGAGGTTAAGTTATGAGCAAGGTTATCGGCATCGACCTTGGCACCACAAATTCCTGCATCGCCATCATGGATGGCAAGGAAGCCAAAGTCATCGAAAACGCAGAAGGCGTGCGGACCACCCCGTCGATCGTCGGCATCACCGAATCCGGTGAACGCCTGGTCGGCCAGCCGGCCAAGCGTCAGGCCGTGACCAACCCGGAAAACACCCTGTTCGCCATCAAGCGGCTGATTGGCCGCCGCTATGACGATCCCCTGACCGAAAAAGACAAGGGCCTGGTGCCCTACACCATTGTTTCAGGTGATAATGGCGATGCCTGGGTCGAAGCGGCGGGCAAGAAATACAGCCCCAGTCAGGTGTCGGCTTTTATTCTCGGTAAAATGAAGGAAACGGCGGAAAGCTATCTGGGAGACACCGTCACCCAG
>CBFDVE010000372.1:0-2884 GCA_965613205.1 uncultured Rhodospirillaceae bacterium | reverse complement strand
CCGCCATGGCGTAGGTCGAACCGGCGTTCCAGACCGGATACCAGGTCCGGCCATTGCCTTCACCGACCGACCGGGGCCGGAAGATGTTGACGCAACCACCGGCCACATTGAGGATGGCGTTGGCCTTGAAGACGTACAGCTTGTGTTCACGGACGCTGAAACCAACGGCACCGGCAATGCGGTTTTCTTCGTTATTGTCAAGCAGCAGCTTGACGATGAAGATACGCTCCATGATGTTTTCGATGCCAATGGCTTTCTTGGCGGCTTCGGCGACGATGGGCTTGTAACCTTCACCGTTGATCATGATCTGCCATTTGCCCGAACGCACCGGCTTGCCGCCGTCGGCCAAGGGAACACCTTCGGTTTCCTTGGACTTCCAGATCGGCAGGCCCCATTCTTCGAACAAATGAACGGTGCCATCGACGTGACGGCCAACGTCGAACACCAGGTCATCACGGGTGATACCCATGAGATCGGCCGACACCATGCGGCAGTAATCTTCCGGGCTGTTGTCGCCCAGATAGGTGTTGATGGCTGAAAGGCCCATGGCCACGGCGCCGGAGCGGTCCATGGCAGCCTTGTCGACCAGGGTGATTTTAACATCATCGCCGCCCCAGCGTTTGGCTTCGAAAGCCGCACCGCAAGCGGCCATGCCGCCACCAACCAACAGAATGTCGGTTTCAATTTCAATAATTTCGGGATTACCGAAAGTTCCCTCACTCATGGGATATCCTCCTAGTTTGGCGGTCCCCCGTACCCGGACGGGTCTGCCACCGATCGTTAATTACAAAATCAGATAGTCGGCAATGTCGCGCCAGCTTCCGTGAACAGCAGGTTGTCGGTCAAGTTACCGGGGGCCGGCTTGTTACCATAGGGGTCGATCGAGCCGACCGCCGTGGTCCGAACCGGGAATTTGAAGCGCTTGACTTCGCCATCGCGGAATTTGATGGTCCACATAATCGCCTGGTCCGTGCGCAACGGAATACAGGCACCGCCCATCGGCACGACATCGGCATAGGCGCGGACTTCGATTGCCTGCTGCGGGCAAGCCTTGACACAACACTGACACTCCCAGCACTGCTCGGGCTCCTGGTTGAACGCTTTCATGCGTTCGGTGTCGAGCTTCATCAGGTCATTGGGGCAGATGTACATGCAGGCGGTGACATCACCACCCTTGCAGCCATCGCATTTATCAGTATGAACGAATGTGGGCATAAAGCGTTTCCCTTAAGTGCAAAAAAACCAGTTTTGGGGCCATTAAATTCAGGGGGATAATCCAACCGGCACTCCTGCTTAACGGCACGGCGCCGAACCGGAGTGCGTCTTCAATCGTCGGCATCTCTCCCTGAGACTTCGGTAAACCCGAATATTATCGATTATTAATATAGAGGACTCTAATGCGTGTCAAATAACGAATCAGGGTTTCTGGAAGAAATAATATTGCGTCAGGCAAGCCTTTGTTATTACTATTGAAAATATCCTACTCATAGAGTTGGGAATAGCCATTTTAAGACCGAATTCATGGTCTCGATTCGGTGAATATTAGAAAAACGAACGATTGAGCATCCCCTTGCACCAATCCACCGCCAGGGTCAGGGTTCCTATCTGACCCTCCTCACTACCCGTTGTGATCGGAATATCGCCCATGCCTCATACACTTGCAAGCCTGACCGACCAATTGATTACCTTCCGCGACGCGCGCGACTGGCGTCAATTTCAGGGCCTGAAGAATCTGATCGTCTCCCTGAACCTGGAATCGGCGGAGCTGCTGGAACTGACCCAGTGGCAGGACGACCGGGCCGTCGAAGCCTTGATCCATGATGCGGATTTCCATCGCAAACTGTCCGAAGAAACCGCCGATGTGCTGCTCTATCTGCTGATGATCTGCGAACGGGCGGGGATCGATCTGGCCGCTGCAGCGACCCATAAAATTGATCTGAATGGGCAGAAATACCCGGTCGAGAAATCGAAAGGAAATTCGAAGAAATATACGGATTTGTGAAGAAAAAATATTCACAATAATAATGAATTACAATTGTTTTCTAATCTTTTAATTTAATATCAAATCGATCCAGAAAACCCGTTCTGTCTTTGTTCACGGCCAGTTGCCGGGGGCTCAGGCCTGATTTGTCGGCCTGGTCCGGGTCGCCACCGGCGGTCATGATGATATCGAATATTTCGGCGTGTCCGCGGGCCACCGCCCACATCAATGCCGTTTCGCCGCTGGCACCGACGGCGTTGACATCCGCGCCCTTGGCCAAAAAAGCGATAACGGCGGGTAAAATGCCTGCTTTGGCGGCATCCACCAGATTCCCGTCCGGCCCCTGACGGCGATCGAAGCCGCCATGACCGACCAGGATCAATTGGCCCCCTTCAACCACATGAACGGCAGGCTGATAGGCCCCGGAATTGGTATTGATGACATGGGTGCCATCGCCAAAGGCAATGGCCGCAGCTTCCGCCCCTTGGATATTATCGAAACCACCACGCGCCTGATGATCGGCGGTGACGATGATATACTGGCGTTGTTCCACATTCGGACTTTGGGCAGTCATGACGCACCTGAACTGGCAATACAGAAACCTTTAGATTGCCCCACCGATGCCGGAATTCAAGGTCCGCTATTGGCTGGCGTAGAATTCGCGCAACACGGCGATCACTTCCGGGCGGCTGAACTGGGGCGGAATTTCTTCCCCGGCGGTCAGCATTTCACGTTGTTTTGTGCCTGAAATATGAATCTGGTCGGCCTTGTCGTGGGGGCAGGTTTTGGCCGTGGCCATGCCATTGCACTTGTTGCAATAAAACGTGATGTCGATTTTCAGGGCCTGGGTCAGCAGCGCCCCGTCCCACAATTCATCAAAAATGTGCTGGGCGTCGAAGGGAC
>CBFDVE010000371.1:0-2903 GCA_965613205.1 uncultured Rhodospirillaceae bacterium | reverse complement strand
CCGGCAAATCTGCCGGCCTTTTTTGTTATCAGAACGGGAACAGGATATCCCAGATTTGAGTTCCCCAGCGGGGCTTCTGCAATTCGCTGAGCGTACCGCGTCCGCCGTAGGCGAGGCGCATTTCGGCGATGGAAGTGTGCTGCACTGTATTATCGGATTCGATATCGCCGGGCCGGACGACGCCGGTGATCATCATTTCCCGTAACTCCCGGTTAATCAGCATTTCCTGACGGCCCATGATGACCAGGCTGCCATTGGGCAGAATTTGGGTGACCACGGCGGCCAGCGAAAACTTGACCACTTCGGACCGATCGACCAGGCCGGTGCCTTCCGTATTGAGGGCGTTGCCGAAACTCATGACCGCACCGGGGGTAACCGCCTGGGGCAGATATTTGGAAAATTCACCTTCCAGTCCGAGCAGATTGGTGACATCGGTATCTTCCTTGTCGGCGCGCTTGCGGGTGGTCTTGTTGTTCAAGGTGGCGGTGTCGGTGAAGTCGAGCGTGACGGTCAGGATATCGCCGATTTCCTTGGCCCGACGGTCCTTGAAAAAGACCCTGGCCCCGGCCCGCCATAGTGAATTGGGATTTTCCTCGACCAGTTCGGGGGTCGGCATGGGCATACTGACCGGGCGATATTCCGGCTGCGCCGTCGGGTTGGTGATTTTGCTCAATTCCGGACCGGAACCGACTTCGGCCAACCGGGTCAGGGTATTGCCACAGGCCGACAGGGTCAGGACCAGGGCCATCAGGGCGGCGGTGGTTGGAATTTTTTTTGTCAACTGCTTGCTCATTTAAGTTCTCCTGGTCGCCTCGCCTGATCAGTTCAGGGCAAGGGTGCTGATCGGGATCACCCGAACCTGACCGGCACCGGTTACGATGGCCTGAATGATTTTGTTGCTCTGGGTGTTGAGGACGCGGATGGTCTCGCCATCGACGCCGCTTTGCTGGGCCTTGCCCTGGGATGTCAATCGCATCAACGGGGTGTTCAGGGTCATCAGCACCAGCGATCCCTTGGTCACCAGCACGGGTTCTCCGACTTCCGAAAGCTGGATCGGGGTGTCCATGCGGAGACCCCGTTTGGCCGCCTTGCCGATCAGGTCGGCTTCATCGGTGATGGCATAGCGACCGATCCGGCGGGCGCGAATTTCGACCCACTTGATATCGCGTTTGCGGATAATTTCACCCTTGGCCAGGCGGTGGCTGAGCACCGGTAGTTCCAGCATCCGGAAAATCTTGCCGGTGACCCGGGTGCGGGTCGGCGCAGGGCCATCGACAGGGGCGATCAGGAAGGCGGTGAAACGGCGGCTGGCGGGATTGAAGGAAATATCTTCGACGGCCATGGTTGCCAGGCTGTCGCCGGGCACATACAGCCGCAGATTACGATTGTTCAGTTCCACTCTGATATCGCCCGAGGCCCCTTTTTCGATCAGCGCGGCGAGAATGTAGTCCTTGATTTCATCTGCACCGATAGTAATAGAGCTCCGTTTCACCACGACCCGCTGATTCAGGCTCAGGGGTTTCCAGGCAATCTGATAGCGCTGGGCCACCCGGTAGAGCCAGTTGACGTCGAAAAAAGCCCGCTTGCCGGGTTTCGGTGCGTAGGCGACGGCAATCCTGGCTTTGTCGCCAAGGCCGCCAAACAAGTCGCCCAGAAGAATGATCGAGCCGTCGATACTGACACTTTCGTTCAGCATGACCGGTCCCTGCGAATTGCGGTCAGACCCGGTGTCAGAGCCGGCCGTCGCCGGGTTCCACCAGGCCGAGGCCAGCAACATGGCCAACCCCAGCAGGGTGATCCAGATGTTCAGATCGGCGAACGGTCTATCTTTCATCGTTCCGCTCCTTAACGCAGATTGGCGACCAAACCCATCATTTCATCAGAGGTCTGAATGACTTTCGAGTTCATCTCGTAGGCCCGCTGAGCCGAAATCAGGTTGGAAATTTCCTCCACCGCGTTGACGTTGGAGGTCTCTAAAAAACCCTGCAATATCGAGCCGAAGCCGGTCGAGCCAGGGGCCCCGGTGACCGCCTGGCCCGAGGCCGGTGTCTCGATGTAAAGATTGCTGCCCTCGGCCTGCAAACCGGCTTCGTTGGCGAACGAGGCGGTCTGAATCTGGCCGACGTTCTGCAAGGTGACCTGTCCCTCGATGGTTGCCAGAACTTCGCCACTGGCGTTGATGGTGACATCGACGGCATTGCGCGGCACGGTGATGCCCGGCTGTAACTGGAAGCCATCATGGGTGACGATCAGTCCATCGCCGTTCAACTGGAACGTGCCATCTCGGGAATAGGCGGTGTCTCCGTTGGGCATCAGGACCTGGAAGAAGCCCTTGCCCTGAATGGCCATGTCGAAGGTATTGTCGGTCGCCACCAGGTTGCCTTGTTCGTGAATGCGGTAAACGGCGGCCAGCTTGACCCCAAGCCCCAATTGCACACCCGATGGCACGACGGTGCCGGAATCCGATGACGTAGAGCCGACACGCCGGAGGTTTTGATACAGCAGATCGTGAAATTCGGTGCGTCTGCGCATGTAACCCGTGGTGTTCATGTTGGCCAGGTTATTGGACACAACTTCGACGTTTCTCTGCTGTGCCATCATGCCGGTGGCAGCGATGTTGAGGGATCTCATTTTTTCGTTCCTTTCCTTTTACGAACTATCTTCCCGTCTGGCGCTATAACTTGTTTGCCATGGTGCATGGGCACACACGTGATGAGGTTTATGAAAAAGTAAACCAGATTAAATCACGCCTTGGTGAAAGCTGTCATCAACACGAAACACTATTCAGTTCAGCCATCCTGAAAAAAACCGGCATACGGCTGGCAGCATAACGACCATGTTTCGATTAAGCCAATACCTACATGCACTTAAAGACAACCCGCAGGCTAAACCACCTCGGCCTA
>CBFDVE010000370.1:0-2913 GCA_965613205.1 uncultured Rhodospirillaceae bacterium | reverse complement strand
AAGCAGGCGCGAGGCGGCAGCCGATTTACCGATCAGGGCGGCGGCGGTGCGTAAAATGAAGGGCGGCACGGGCCACAATCCGGGCCGCCCACCGGGCACTCCGGCCCGGTCCAGTGCGGTGGAAATATCGCCGATCAGCTTGGCCGTCGAGACCGGTGCGCCGTCGCTGATCAGCCAGGATTTGCCCTTGGCGACGTCGGTTGCCAGCGCCGCACAAATGGCATCGGCCAGATTGCCCACATAGACAAGGCTGCGCCGGTTATCGACCGCGCCCAGGGGCAGGGGCCAGGATTTGCGGCACAGCTTCAGCAACGAGACGAAATTACCGCCGACGCCGGGGCCATAAACCAGCGGCGGCCTAAAAACAGTCACGGCCATGCCGGTGTCCGTCGATACCTCAGTCAATCCCCGCTCGGCTTCCAACTTGGCAATGGCATAGGGCTCTCGGGGGCGGGGCGTGTCGTCGACCCCAAACGGTCGCCCGGTGGTTTCCTCGCCCATGACTTTAACGGTACTCAGAAACACCAATTTTTTCACCCCGGCAGCAACCGCGTCTTGGGCCAACTTGATTGTCCCTTGCGTATTGATGCGGCGATTTTCAGCCAGAGGGTCGGCGGCGGTTTCATCCATAACATGAACCCGCGCCGCCAGATGCACGACTGAACAGACCCCGTCCAGGGCGGCGCGCCAGTCCGTGTCCGGTCCCAATCCGCCAACCGTCTTGACCACCGCACCGGGGATTTCCACGCCAACAACCCGCGAGGTGGCGACAACGTCGTGCCCGGCCTCAATCAGAACCGGCACCAGGGCCCGGCCGACCAAACCGGTGGCCCCGGTGACCAGCACTTTCACGGCCTGTCCTCCGGCATTTGATCGGCCCCGCCATAGCTCTCTGGTTCGCTCATACTTTGGTTTTCGATCACCGTTTCGGCGCTGCCGCCGCGACCCGACGCCGCCATATCGAGCACTTTAATCATCTCGGTCGCCTGTTTTTCCCGGCTGTGGGTGGCCGCGGCGGTGAGGGCGTTGGCGGCCAGTCGGGTCCGTAGCTGGCCGTCCCCATACAATTCCATAATGGCGTCAAGCAACGCTTGCGGGTCTTCCGCCGCAACGTGGATTCCGGCCTTGTCGGCGGCGATAATATGGCTGGCTTCGCCCGCAGGCGCGGCCAGCAGGATCGGCAGACCCATGGCCTGGGCCTCGAAAATCTTTGACGGAATGACCCCGGCGAAGACGGGCGAATTTTTTAAATGAACCAGGGCGACGTTGCACAGGCTCCACACGGCGGGCATTTTTTCTTTCGGCTGCCGGGCCATGAAAATAACATTATCTAAGTTGCGGCGGCGGGCCTCGTCGATCAGCGTTTGCCGTTCCGCCCCGGCCCCGGCGAGCAGGAACCGGATGTCGTTCTTGCCGGTCTGTTCGCCCAGCCTTTGCATCAGCGCGGCGGCATCGAGCACATTGCCAAGGGCATGGGCCATGCCGTGGGTGCCGACGTAGCCGACGACGAATTTACCGGCCAGATCATAGTGCGCCGACAAATCCCGATCCCGTTCCCGTGGCCCGTAGCGGGACAGATCAACCCCGTTGATGACCACGGCGATTTTGCCCGCCGGGATACCGCGCGACACCAGGTCGTCTTTAAATGAATTTGTCAGGGCGGCGATGGCGGCGGATCTTCGGTAGAGGAACAATTCCAGTTTTTCGACCAGGGACAGGGCAAAACTCTTCTTCAAGGCACCGACGGCGGTGATCGAGGCCGGCCACAGATCGCCCAGCTCGAACACAAACGGGATACGGCGCACAGCGCCAATGGCCCAACCGGCGACGGCGGCAAAAAATTGCGGCGAGGTCGCCGCCACCACATGAGGCCGGGGCCGGAACAACCCGGCGACGAAGGCGGTGACCATGAAGCTTAGAAAATCCAGCGTGCGCGACAGAACACCTTTGTTGGCGGCGATGTAGGACTTGACCCGGACGACGCGAATGCCATCGATCATTTCGGTGCTGTACCATTTGTTTTTGTAGCCGGGGAACAGCTTGCCTTCGGGAAAATTAGGCGCCGTGGTGATCACCGTGACATCCAAACCCCACCTGGCCCAGTAGACCGCGCGCTCGTAAACACGGGTCGCCGCCGCGTTGCTTTCCGGTGGAAAATTTTCGCTCAGGAAAAGGATTTTCACTGGCCCCGGCCCTTGCTCCGACCCTTGCTCCGACCACGGGCCAGTCGAAACAGAAACGCTACGTTGAGAAGTCCGGCAATGACCAGGGCTTCCATTTGCCGGTCCGAGGCGGCCACGGCGGCGAGGATCACCAGGGCCCCGTTGACGGACAGAACTTGCAAAGACACCGCGCCGTGGTCCAGGCCCCGCTGCACGGCGGCCTGATAGAAGTGCAGCCGGTGGGGCCGCCAGATTTTTTCACCGCGCAAGGCCCGGCGCAAAATTGTTACCGTAGCGTCGCTCAGGTAATAAGACGGAAGTATCAGCGCCGCCGCCCACTGACCGGAAGCGGCCAACGATAACAACAACCAGCCCAGCAGGAACCCAAGCGGTACGCTGCCGACGTCGCCCATGAACACTTTCGCCGGGTGCCAGTTCAGTTTCAGGAACCCCAGCGCCGCCCCGGCAATCACCACTCCATAAATTGCCAGAGGCTGGTTTTCCAAAATCCCACCCATGACGACGACAATTGCCAGCCCGACACCGATGGCAAATGCCTCGACCCCGGTGATACCATCAATGCCATCCATGAAATTAAACAGGTTGATAAACCACACCCACAAAATTGCCGCCGCCACGCCATCAAGTTCGACCGGTAACAGGCCTTGAAAAAACAATCCGTGATCCGGGCCAAAATACAGCACGGCGGAGACCATCGCGCCCTGGGCCAGCAGTCGCACCAATGGCCCCA
>CBFDVE010000369.1:0-2913 GCA_965613205.1 uncultured Rhodospirillaceae bacterium | reverse complement strand
CGAAATTTTCAGACAAGTCCCTCGCCAAGCTCGCCACCTGCGATGCGCGCCTGCAGCAGGTATTTCATGAGGTGATCAGAAACTTCGACTGCACCATCATCGAAGGCCACAGAAACAAAGAGCGCCAGAACAAGATGGTGGAAGAGGGCAAGAGCCAGGTTCGATGGCCGGATGGAAAACACAACACGGTGCCGTCATTGGCGGTGGATGTTTGCCCTTATCCCGTCGTTTGGGATGACCGGGAGCGCCAGACGCTATTTGCTGGGTACGTGCTGGCGACCGCCAAGGCCATGGGCGTTGAGCTGCGCTGGGGCGGTGATTGGGACCGTGACACCGAGGTTCGGGACAATTCGTTTGATGACTTGGTTCATTTTGAGATTGTGGAGTAGGCCATGTTAGGAAAAATATTTGGATCGATTGTCGGGGGCGGAGTGGTTTCTGCTGCTGAGGGCGTTGCCAACATCATTGATCAGTTTGTTGAAACCGATGATGAGAAACGCGCAGCCGAGGTCATCAAGGCTAAGATGATGATGAAGCCCAGTCTTGCTCAGATTGAGCTCAACAAGATTGAGGCGGGGCACAGGTCAATTTTTGTTGCCGGTTGGCGGCCCTTTATCGGATGGGTGTGCGGCTTCGCGCTGGCCTATAATTTTGTGGTCCGCGACCTCATCGCCTGGGTCATCGTCAACACCGGAGCCCAAGCTTCCCTGCCGCCCGACTTGGCCATGGGCGAGTTGATGACCGTGTTGCTCGGCATGCTCGGCCTTGGGGCGTTCAGGACGGTGGAGAAGTTTGGGGGGAAGGCAAAATAGGAGGTCCCAATTGACGAATCGGGCTATTATGGTCATTGTGGCCCGAAAGGGGAGACTTCCTATGAAGGCAATTCCAGCTCGTGAGGCCAAACTTCAGTTCGGTCGATTGATCGACACTGCCCGTGCTGAACCCGTGGTCGTCGAGAAGCATGGTCGCCCGGTGGTGGTGGTCATGGCAGTTGAAGAATACGAGCGACTGACCGGGGAAGCCGTTTCTCCGTCGCAAACAAAGAGTGAGGGATAGATGGCAAAACAAGCAAAAAACAACAACGGTGCCAGTCTGGGTTTTGAAGCGGACCTCTTCAAGGCCGCAGACAAGCTGCGCGGCAACATGGAGCCCTCGGATTATAAGCATGTCGCCCTCGGCCTGATCTTCCTCAAGCACATTTCCGATAATTTTGAAGCCAAGCATGCCGAGCTTCTCGCCGATTATCCCGAAGGTGCCGAAGACCCGGACGAATACGCCGCCGAGAACGTCTTCTGGGTTCCGAAAGAGGCCCGATGGTCCCATCTGCAGGCCAATGCCAAGCAATCCGGTATCGGCAAGCTGATCGACAATGCCATGTTGGCCATCGAAAAAGTCAATTCAAGCCTCAAGGGTGTATTGCCTAAGGAATACGCACGACCGGCCCTTAACGCGATCATGCTGGGCGAGCTGATCGATCTAATTTCCGGCATTGCCCTTGGTCAAGAAAAGGGCGAGGCCCGCGATGTATTGGGCCGGGTTTATGAGTATTTTCTCGGCCAATTTGCCGGTTCCGAAGGCAAGCGCGGCGGCGAATTCTATACGCCCCGTTCCGTCGTCGGCACCATGGTTGAAATGCTGGAGCCTCACAAGGGCCGGGTTTATGACCCCTGCTGCGGATCGGGCGGCATGTTTGTACAGTCTGAAAAATTCATAGAATCCCATGAAGGACGTCTTGGAGACATCGCCATCTATGGACAAGAAAGCAACCATACGACGTGGCGGTTGTGCAGAATGAACCTCGCCGTGCGGGGTATTGACGGTGATATCAAATGGAATTCAGAAGGCAGCTTCCACAAGGACGAACTGCCTGACCTGCGCGCCGATTACATCCTCGCCAACCCTCCTTTTAACATCTCCGACTGGGGCGGTGGGCGGCTACGCGAAGATGTACGCTGGAAATACGGCCCTCCCCCTGCGGGCAACGCCAACTTTGCCTGGCTGCAGCATATTCTCCATCACCTGGGGCCTACTGGAACGGCGGGTGTGGTGTTGGCGAACGGTTCCATGTCTTCGACCCAATCAGGTGAAGGTGAAATCCGCAAGGCGATGATTGAGGGCAACGTGATCGACTGCATGATCGCCCTGCCGGGGCAGCTGTTCTATTCGACCCAGATTCCGGCCTGCCTGTGGTTTTTGGCGAAAGACAAATCAAACGGCATCGCCCGGGATGCAAAGCTACGTGACCGGCGGGGCGAAATCCTGTTTATAGACGCCCGCAAACTGGGATTCATGGTGGACCGGACGCGCCGGGAATTCACCACCGAAGACATTACGAAAATTGCCGACACCTATCATCGCTGGCGGGAAGACAGGGATTATGAAGATATCCCGGGGTTCTGCAAATCCGCATCAAACGAAGAAATTGCCGAACACGGCCATGTGCTGACGCCGGGGCGTTATGTGGGTACGGAAGCGGTCAAAGAGGACGATACGCCGTTTGTGGAACGCTTTGCGGCCTTGCAGGAACAACTGGATGACCAGTTTAAAGAAGGCGACCGCCTGCAGGGCCTCATTCAGAAACAATTGGCAAAGGTGGAGGCGTGATATGACGATTGAACTGGATTTAACGTCCTTTGCCAAAGCAATTGATCGATTTTCCGAGGGTCTGGATGTTCTAAGGGAGCAGCCAGACGATACCTTGATTCGAGACGGCGTCATTCAGCGGTTCGAGTTTACCTATGAGCTCGCCCACAAAACCCTCAAACGGTATCTGGAAATGACGGCCCCCACCCCGGACGTTATCGACGGCATGTCATTTCAAGATCTGATCCGCACGGGTAATGAACAAGGGCTGTTGCTGAACGACTGGGAAGAATGGAAGCAATATCGACAGTCCAGAACCGATACCAGCCA
>CBFDVE010000368.1:0-2915 GCA_965613205.1 uncultured Rhodospirillaceae bacterium | reverse complement strand
AACTCGCCGTGTTGCCCGACCTGGCCCCCGTTGTCGGCTTCAGCCGTCCGCCGCAAGCCGATAAAAGAAAACGCCTGGCCCTGGCTTACGAGGCTTCGGACGATTACGCGGTGGAAAAACTAAGCCTTGAAATTCGGTTGCAGGACGGCTCGTTACTGGCCGCCGACCGGGTCACCCGGCTGGAAATTCCCCTCGCCGCAGCACCATCGGCCCGGCAGCACCTGACAGGGGAGATCGCCAGGAATCTGGTCGCTCATCCGTGGGCCGGCCTGGCCGTGGAACTGACCTTGCGGGCCCTCGATGGGGCCGGGCAGGAAGGGCTCAGCGAGCCGGAAAAAATGATTTTACCGGAACGCGAATTTACTCATCCCGTGGCCAGGGCCATCATCACCCAGCGCCGCCGGCTGGCATTGCTAAAACCAGGGAGCGCCCGGAAAATCGCCCGCGATGTCATTGTCGGGCTGGAACTGATCAAGCAAAAACCAACGGCGTTTGAATCCTCGACCACCGTCTTCCTGGCGCTTGGCGTGGCCCAGGCGCGGCTGCGGCACGGTCAGGACAGGGGCAAGTACGAAGCGGTGATGAATCTGTTGTGGAATGTGGCGATCAGCCTTGAAGACGGCGAGTTGGCCGTGGCTGAACGGGAACTGGAAACGGCCCGTGAAGAACTCAATGATGCGCTCGCCAATAACGCCGATGGTGATGAAATTGACCGCCTGATGGACCGTGTCGCCGAGGCCCTGGATAATTATCTGCAGGCCCTGGCCGAACAGTTACAGGCCGACGGGGGCGTCGAAATGGATTTAGACCCCCTGATGCGTATGCTGGGGGCCGACGATCTGCGCCAGTTGCTTGACCAGGCGCGGCAGATGGCCCGTACCGGGGCCACCGAAGCGGCCCGCCAGATGCTGTCGCAACTGGATCGGCTGCTTGAAGGTGTCCAGGGGGCCATGCGGGGCGGCTCGGCGATGGCGGATATGAACCAGGTCTTGCAGCAATTCAGCGACATGCTGGAGCGGGTCCGCCGCCTGACCCAACGCCAACAGGACTTGCTCGACGACACTTTCAAGGACAGCCAGAACGGAGCCGGTAAATCGCCGGTCGGGGCGGCGGCACAGAAAGCCCTGCGCGAACAACTGGGCGACTTGATGCTCGATGCGGACGAGGTGTTGGGGGCCATCCCACCGGCGCTGGGCCGGGCCGACCGGGATATGAACGACGCGGCGCAGTCGCTGGCTAGGGGCAAGTTGACCGAGGCGGTTGGGCAACAGAGCAGTGCGGTGGAAAACCTGCGTCAGGGGATCGACCAAATGAGCTCTCAGATGGCCCAGATGATGGCCGGTACTTTGGGTTTTTCGTTCGGCCAGAACGGCATGGGAATGGGCCAGATGCCAGGTGAGCGTGACCCCTTCGGCAGACTTACCGGCAACGGCGGGTTGTTGCCGGGTGGAAAAATCGGCATTCCCGAACGGGGCCAGGTGCAGCGTTCGCGGCAAATTCTCGACGAGCTGCGCCGACGCGCCGGGCAGCGCCAAAGGCCCAGGCCGGAACGGGACTACATCGACCGTTTGCTAAAGAAATTCTAAAGGGTCAGTTTTCGGCACCGTCTTTGGCGTCGCTGAAGGTGACTTCCAGGCGCCGGGCCGTGGCCGCCGGGTCCATGATCGTCGCCTTGAACCGCAGTGTATCGCCGGGCGCAAGCTCCGCGTTTTCCGGCTCGACCATCTGGAACTGGACTTCTTCATCTTCGCCGTTGAACAGGGACACCCGGATCATCGGCACGGCGCGCTTCGCTTCGCTGACATTGGCGATAACGCCGCTGATGTTGAGCACGTCAATTTCGCCTTCCAGGCCACGGGCCGACCGCACACCCCGAATATCCAGGCCCATGCCCAGCGGATCGGACAATCCGATCGCATCGTACACGGCCTTGCTGGCTGGCAGCATTTCGATCACTTTGTCGCGGGCGAAATACAGTCCGGCGAATATGCCGCCGATCAGGCCAAGCAAAACAACGATAACGATGACCATGCGCTGCGGGCCGCCTTCCTCATCATCGTCGTCATCATCGTCATAATCGTCGTCATCATCATCTTCGTCGTCGTCAGAAGACATTAACGATTCGGGAATCGGCTCCGGGTCTTCGATATCGTCGATGTCGGTAATGTGATCGTCGTCCTCATCTTCTTCGACCAGGGATTCGACCGGTTCCGGGTCGGCGTCTTCTCCGAACATGTTATCCAGTTCATCCTTGGACAGTAATTCCTCTTCTTCTTCCGGTTCCGGTTCGGGCTCCGGTTCTGGCTCCGGTTCGGGTTCCGGCTCGGGTTCCGGTTCGGGTTCCGGCTCAGATGGCGGCGGCGTGCTGGCGGCCAATTCATCGAATTTGGCCTGCATTTCTGCTATCAATTCTGCCATTAATTCGGCCATCATGGGGGCCGGGTCGAAGGCCGGAACGGGGGCCGGAACAGGGGCCGGCGGCGGTGCTACGGGGGCCGCAGGGGTCTGAGCGACAGGGTCTTGAGCGACGATAGTGTGGTACCAGCCGGTGCCGCAATTGGTGCAATGGACATTCTTGCCGACAGCCCCAACAGAGGCCGGGTCGAGGCTGTAATGGGTCGCACAATTAGGGCAGGTAATAATCATTGGCGCATCAAAAGTTGTGATTCTCATCCCTCTAATTTGATTCTTTATAGGCTTTCAGATGAACCAGTGCAAGATATGACGCCATTCCTAGAGCCGATCACATTAAGACGGAATCACAACTTGATTCCGTCTTAATGTGTGAACAGGCTCGCTCACTAAAAATAGATCAGTTTCTCACGTATAGTTTAAACACGACGTGTTTAAACTATACGTGAGAAACTGATCTGGTATGAGAAAGCGCAAGGGGACCGAGGGTCTGGACGGCGGTC
>CBFDVE010000367.1:0-2917 GCA_965613205.1 uncultured Rhodospirillaceae bacterium | reverse complement strand
CAACGAATTCGTCATCAAGCCGGTTTCCGTGAAAATCCTGTTCAGCCGTATCCGGACAGTGATCGAGAAACCTCGTTCTTACGTGAAAATAGGCGGTTACTTCGGACCCGACCGCCGCCGCAAACAGGTCGAGATCCGTGGCCAGGACAAACGGGCGAGCAGCTTGCCCGAAGAAGCGAGTGCCGACGTCGATTTGTCGCAGCAGGAAGTCGTCGACTTCGTGGGTGCCGAGGGCAAAGCCCGCGGAGCCAGCGACGGTTGATGACCTTTCAGAGGTAATTTTTGACCAATTCCTCGGCGATCTGCACCGTATTTAATGCCGCCCCTTTGCGCAAATTATCACCGACCACCCACATGCTGATACCGTTATCGATGGTCGGATCGCTGCGAATGCGGCTGACGTAAACAAGGTCTTCGCCGGCGCATTCCGCCGGTGTCACGTATCCTTCATCGACCCGATTATCGACGACGCTGATGCCAGGGGCCTTCCTCAATACCCTCCGGGCATCGGCATGGGAAATCGAGCGGGCGAATTCGATATTAACCGCCTCGGCATGACCAATGAAGACCGGCACCCGGACACATGTGGCCGTAACCCTGATTTTCGGATCGAGGATTTTCTTGGTCTCGACCACCATTTTCCATTCCTCTCGGGTCGATCCGTCATCCATAAAAACATCGATATGGGGAATAACGTTAAAGGCGATCTGCTTAGGGAAAATCCGCTGGTTCAATTTGACCGGTTCATTGACGTAAATGCCCTTGGTCTGGTTGAACAGTTCGTCCATCGCCTCCTTGCCGCCGCCCGATACGGATTGATAGGTGGAAACCACGATCCGTTTTATTCCGGCCAGATCGTGCAGCGGTTTCAGGGCCGCCACCATCTGGATGGTCGAACAGTTGGGGTTGGCGATAATGCCTTTTTTCCTGTATCCGGCAATGGCTTCTGGATTGACTTCCGGCACCACCAGGGGCACGTCCGGGTCCATGCGGAATTGAGAGGTGTTATCGATGACAATGGCCCCGGCGGCAGTGGCCTTGGGCACGAATTCCGCCGAGACTTTGGCCCCCGGCGATGACAGCACGATATCGACGCCGGTGAAATCGAAGGTCGCCAGGTCTTGCACCTTGAGGATATCATCGTCGCCGTAGGAAATTTCCACGCCGACGGAACGGGCGGACGCCAGGGCGATCACCTCTTCCACCGGGAACTGCCGTTCTTCCATGGTCTTGATGATTTCCCGGCCGACATTTCCGGTGGCCCCGACGACGGCGACTGTGTAACCCATAACGCTCACTCCAAATCACTGACTAAAAAAAGACCCGCCGGAAAACTCCGCGGGCCTGAACAAAAATTCATACGCAAGTTGGCCCCGGCTAACTGCCAGTGGTGGTTTTCTCCGTCGGGGTTTTTGGGCGTAGCAAAATCATGTGGCGAGAAATACACCGGGGCGGAGCAAAAGGCAAGCGAGCCTATGTCATTGCAGTTACTGCCAGCCAATTTTTACCAGAAACTCATTCAGTTCAGAATCAAGCCCCCTGGCGGTCACAAGGCTGGCAAGTGAAAGTTTGGCCTCATATTGTATTGTTTCCATTCCCGGACTATAGCCCCGCCAAGGTCCACTCTTCAGGAGCCTTATCGCTTCCGTTTTGTCCTTTGGTTTCACTTTCTCGTATCCACGAAAATGCCTCAGCAGAAACGCCTCATCAAGTCAAATCTTTTCATTTTGGCCAACCTGATCGCTTCTTTGTCATTTTCTGAGTTCTCAAACAAATCCTTATCCAAAAGAATCGCTCGATACAGAAATCTGCTCCCTGTTCTTTCATGCTGATTCAGTTTCTCGATAGCAAACTTCACTAACTCGAAGGGCCCCCCACCCTTTAAATCAATCGCCCGTATGGCCACAGGCACTTTTGTTTCCCGAGCGAGTCTGGCTAACCATCGACTATAATTTTTCTCGCTCTTGCCCTCACCCGCGAGGAATACAGGAATTTTTATAGCTCTTTTTTTCCTGTAAGAGTTCACCTTCTACTCAACCAATATTCGGAACACCGCCAAAAACACCGGAAAGGTATTTCGCGTAAATATTTGTGTCTCTTCTAACTCCTGAAATTTCCTTTAATCCGTAAACTTCTGTGGCCCCAGATAGATTTTTTTCTGTAAAAAATATTTCTTCTTTTGATAGATGCTCTAACAACGTCGCGTTATGGCAACTAATAATAAGCTGAGCATCAAGAGGGTTTGTGTCTTTGCTCTGAAATGTTTGTACCAATTCCGGCAGAAGTAGTGGGTGGATATCGCTTCCCAGTTCGTCTAAGACGGCTACTCCTCCCGTATCTAATGCATAATGCAAATATGGATAGATGTTGTAAAAATTCTGCGTTCCTTGAGATTCAAATGCATACGAGAGCGAACCATCAATTCCTTTATGGTAAAATTTTGGCTTTAAAGTATCTTTTTCTTCATCTATCATTATTTTCTCAAGGCCAAAATCCATTCTCTTTATATCATTATTGAGCGCCTCCAGAATTGAGGAGTTTTTAGAATAAAGTGTCGTTGCCCTCTCGTCAGCAAGATGCATTTTCCCCACTATTGATACGTCTGTAACAATTGCTTCTAAATTATTATAGAACGCCATCGCAATTGGGTGGTTAAATTTTGCCAACGTTGATATCACACTGGCATTATTTCTGATTCTTTCTCTTAGCGGATCATTTGCGCTGATTTCGAACTCTTTTGAGAAGACGATCTTCTGTCCATTTCTTTCAAAAAGTCTCTTTCTGTGCCCGGTTGGAAAGTGTTTTAAAGCTTCGTAAGATACAGTTTTTCCGTCTCCTGAAAGTATTAATTCATAAAGATATTTGCTTCTTCCATTTTGTGAACTGAAAACATGAGCATCGAACTCTGCTTCAAATT
>CBFDVE010000366.1:0-2928 GCA_965613205.1 uncultured Rhodospirillaceae bacterium | reverse complement strand
TACGACCTGACTTCCAGAGACCCAGCCAAGCGCGAATAGCGCGCCCGGCGATTGAGGGGCAGATACTCTTAATGCGATTTTCATGTTATACGCTTTCAGAAATTTAATTTGGGAGGCCTAAATGAAAATCGGGATTGTCGGCTGTGCCGGGCGCATGGGGCGGATGCTGATCGCCGAGACCCTCGCCATGGATGGCTGCGAACTGGTGGGCGGCACGGAAATGCAGGACGGCCCTTTTATCGGTGCCGATCTGGGGGAACTGGCCGGGGTTGATGCTGTTGGACTGAGCGTCGGTGCCGATGCCGAAGCGCTGTTTGATGCCGCCGATGTGGTGATTGATTTTACCGTCGCCCTGGCCACGACCGGCCACGCGAACCTGGCCGCCAAACATGGCACGGCGTTGATTTTGGGCACCACCGGGCTGGACGGCGACGGCCAGGACGCGGTGGCCCGTGCGGCTAAATCTGCGGCCATTGTCCAGGCGGCGAACTTCTCTCTCGGTATTAATTTGCTGCTCGGCCTGAGCCAGCAGGTGGCCGGACTTCTAGGCGATGACTACGATATCGAAATTGTCGAAATGCACCACCGTCACAAGGTCGATGCGCCATCGGGCACGGCGCTGGCCTTGGGCCGAGCGGCGGCGGCGGGGCGCGCGGTCGATCTGGACGCCGTATCTGATCGGGTGCGGGATGGTCACACGGGGGCGCGCACAAAAGGCAATATCGGTTTCGCCACCCTGCGCGGCGGCGATGTGGTCGGCGATCATACGGTGATGTTCGCCAGCGACGGCGAGCGCGTCGAGCTGACCCACAAGGCCACGTCCCGCGCGGTCTTCGTCAAGGGCGCCATGCGGGCGGCTGTGTGGAGCACGGGTCAGCCACCGGGGCTTTACGGCATGGGTGATGTGCTTGGTTTTTCATGAAAAAACCGCTGATCGAAGAATTCTATCAGGCTCTGAGTGACCAGAACCCGGAGCCCAGGGGCGAACTGGACTGGGTCAACAACTACACCCTGCTGGTCGCCGTGGTGCTGTCGGCCCAGGCCACCGATGTGGGCGTCAACAAGGCCACCGGGCCGTTGTTCAAAAAAGTCAAAACTCCCGCCGCCATGGTCAAACTGGGCGAGGCCAGCTTAAAAGAATTTATCAAGTCCATCGGCCTGTTCAACACCAAAGCCAAAAACGTCATGGCGCTCAGCCACCTGTTGATTGAAAAGCATGGCGGCCAGGTGCCAAACGGGCGGGCCAGCCTGGAAGCCCTGCCCGGTGTCGGCCGCAAGACCGCCAACGTGGTCCTGAACATCGCCTTTGGTGAGCCGACCATCGCCGTCGATACTCATTTGTTCCGCATCGCCAACCGGACCGGCCTGGCCAAGGGCAAGACGCCCCTGGACGTGGAAAAGAAACTTCTCAAAGTGACTCCGGCCCAGTGGCTAAACCACGCCCATCACTGGCTTATTTTGCTCGGTCGTTACGTGTGCAAGGCGCGCAAGCCGGAATGCTGGCGCTGCGTGGTGCGCGATCAATGCGCCTTCAAGGGCAAAACGGTGGTTTAACTTTTGTTGCGCTCTTGCAGCACACTCAAAAAGCAATCCCGGCTCGATACCCTGTTAACGTCCAGGCCGCGGGCTTCCACGTAGGTCACCGCATAGGCATTGGCGCGGGCTTTGTCCTGATACAGGAAAACATCGAATCGGCAGGTTGGATTGCGATACTGCCAGATCTGTGCCGGTGGGTCGTTGCGGCGGAATTGAGGAGTTCCCAGGATTTTTTCCAGTTCGGCATCGATCAGGCCGATCAGGTTTTCCGGCTTCAGGGCGCTACCCGTCGGCCGGCCGGCCTGATCATGGGGCAGCAGGTTAATGCCGGGCGGGGTGGGACTGGCCGGGGCGGTCGCGATTTCGGGCTCGCTGTCAAGTGTCACCGGTGGTGATGGTTCGGGTGCCAATGGCGGCGCATCCGGGGTGGCGCAGGCGGTGACGAAGAGCAGGGCCGCAACCGAAAGCCATGGTTTCATTCAGTCGGTCTCGTCGGTTGCGTCCAGCGGGCGCATGTCACCGGTCACTTCGCCGCCCGGTTCAATGACAATCGAGCCATAGCGCACGGAGCCGCTGATCCTGCCGCCCGCCCGCACGGTCAGGCGCTCCGAAGCAGTCAGCTCGCCATCGAAACGGCCACTGATATCGGCTTCCCGCACATCGGCGTTGCCCTTGAAAAACCCGGTCGGGGCGACATCGATAAAGCGGGCGTCAGACAAGGAAACCTCGACACGGCCCTCGACAATCAGCCGTTCGCACGAAGTGATTTCACCGTTCAGGCAAATATCACGACCGACAATCAGCTTCTTGCTATCGATTTCGCCATGGCGGGACGGATCGGCCCGGGATGTCGGGGCGAGACTGTCGGCGGGTCGCTGGAGCGTACCGGAACTGATCGCCGGAGCCTTGTTGGGAGGCTTCGACAGGGCGTGCGAGCCGTTCTTGGAAAACGGTTTCAGGGGCGGAGCACCGCTGTTGTTTTCACCGGCCTCTCGGGGCGTGTCGCCGTCGTCCTTGTTGCGCCGAAACATAATAAATTCCCTAACCCTAACCTATGCGTCCTGTTTACCGCGAAAGCCCTCGAACAAGTGCACCATCGCCCCGGTGGCGATGATCGGCGCCAGCAGGTTGACCACCGGCACCCGGTCGACCGCCGCCATCCGCTCGACGACGGAATGCTCGAACACACGGGCTCCGATCGCCGCATGGAAGCCGGCCATCGCGTTGGTTACGTCCTCGACCGACTCCCGGGTGTCGAAGCCGACCTCCTCGGCCTGGATGTATATCGGGTGACCGCCGAGCTGCACGACGGCCATTTCCATGGAGTTGCGGGTGCGAGCCGACGGCTTCTCGAAGATCAGCGCCACACCCTTCCCGGCCAACACCCGGACC
>CBFDVE010000365.1:0-2938 GCA_965613205.1 uncultured Rhodospirillaceae bacterium | reverse complement strand
TTACGAAATGCGACCGCCGTGGTGACCAGGCGGGTGTGGATATTGCCGGTTTCATCGATCAGGGCGACTCCGCCATAAACCCGGTGGCGGCGACCGGCGAGCATTTTCAGGCATGTTTCAGCGGTCGCGGCATCTTCGGCCTTGGGCAGGATGCGCCGGCCCAGTGCGACCACCGTATCGGCCCCGAGCACCAGGGCACCGGCATGATCGGCGGCAATGGCACGGGCTTTTTCAGCCGCCAGTCTGGCCGCCAGTCGGGAGGGCCGTTCGGTCTTGCCGGGAGTTTCGTCGATTTGGGCGGCAATGACCTGATCGGCAATAACTTTTATCTGGGCCAGCAAATCGATCCGCCGGGGCGAAGCAGAGGCTAGAATCAATCGGGGTCGTTCCATTGGGCGGAGTCCCCCTTAAAACCTATGAGTAGGGATTATTTGAAGCGGAAGGTGATCCGGCCCTTGGACAGATCATAGGGTGTCATTTCAACATTGACCTTGTCACCGGCCAAAACCCGGATGCGGAATTTACGCATTTTGCCCGCCGTGTGGGCCAGAACTTCATGACCGTTATCCAGTTCGACCCGAAACATCGCGTTGGGCAGCAGCTCTTTCACGGTACCGCTGAATTCAAGGAGTTCTTCTTTAGCCATTGGGTTCTCTGGTTAGTTTCATAAGCGGCGGTATAAGTGCCGCCCCTGCGGGTCCGGGTCAAGTGTTTTCCTGATTTTTTACACATCGGAATGACTGCCCGAGGGGAACTTTTCCCTGATCCGCACCAGCAACTGGTCGCGAACCTGACGGTAAGCATCGAGGCGGGCTTCCCGGCTGCCTTCGATCATGGTCGGATCGAAGGTATTCCAGAATTCCAGGTCACACGCCATCACCCGGGTCATTTCGACCGCCTTGTGCTGGGCTTCCGGCGACAGGGAAATGATCATATCGAACGAGCTGTCTTCCAGATCGTCAAAAGTCTTGGCCTTGTGGGCGCTCAGGTCGATACCGATCTCGTCCAAAACTTCAATGGCAAAGCCGTCTATTTCCCTGGCTCTTGCGCCGGCGGAATCGACATAAATGCGGTGCCCGTGCAAGTGTTTCAGAATGCCTTCGGCCATCGGCGAGCGCACTGAATTCATGGAACAGGCGAACAGCACGGCGGAAGGTTGGTCCATGTGCTACGCCCTGATATGAAGGACGCACAGCAGGGTGAACAGGCGCCGGGCGGTGTCGGTATCGATAGCCGCCTTGCTGGCCAGGCGTTCGAGCAGAATTTCGGCCCCTTCGTTGTGCAAGCCCCGACGGCCCATATCTATCGCTTCGATCTGCGACGGGGTGGAAGACTTGATCGCCTTGAAATAGCTGTCGCAGACCATGTAGTAGTCTTTGACAATGGATCGGAACGGGCTGACTGGCAGGGTGAAACGAACCAGCGGATTATCATCGGTATCCCGCACATCGAAAACCAGGCGGTTTTCGACAATGCCCAGATGCAGATTAAACGGGCCGTCGTGAGGCTCTATCGGGGCGAAAAGGTTTTCATCCAGCAGGTCGTAAATGGCGACCTTGCGTTCATGCTCGATCTGGGGCGAGCGGCTGATAATGCTTTTTTCGTCGAGGTATATCCCGGCTATTTTCTGGCTGGCCGACATGAGATCATTCCCCGTTCCGCGATGATATTCGCAAGGAAATGGACATTGCGTGGGCATCCAGCCCTTCGGCTTCGGCCAGTTTTACCGCCGCCGGTCCGACCGTGCCCAGGCTTTCCCGCCCGGCTTCGATCATCGAACTGCGCTTGATGAAATCGAGCACCCCCAGGCCCGAGGAAAAACGGGCGCTGCGGGCGGTTGGCAGCACATGGTTGGGCCCGGCCAGGTAATCGCCCAGGGCCTCCGGCGCATAGCGGCCGAGAAAAATGGCCCCGGCATGGCGAATTTTTTCGGCCAGGGCGCGGGGTTGATCTATGGCCAGTTGCAGATGTTCCGGGGCCAGACGATCGACCAATGGAATGGCGGACTGGAAGTCATCGACCACCATAATGGCCCCGAAGTCGCGCCAACTGGCCCCGGCGATATCTGATCTGGGCAGGGTTTTCAGCGCTTCCGTCACGGCATGGGAAACGGCATCGGCAAAAGCCCCGTCGTCGGTGATCAGGATCGACTGGGCGTTGCGGTCGTGTTCGGCCTGGGCCAGCAAATCCATGGCGATCCAGGCCGGGTCGTTGGAGCCATCGGCCAAGATCAGGACTTCCGACGGACCGGCGATCATGTCGATGCCGACGGTGCCGAAGACCTGCCGCTTGGCCGCCGCCACATAGGCGTTACCGGGGCCGACGATCTTGTCGACCGGGGCGATGGTGTCGGTGCCGTAAGCCAGGGCGGCAATGGCCTGGGCCCCGCCGATACGGTAAATTTCGTGCACCCCGGAAATGCGGGCGGCGGCCAGCACCAGTGGGTTAAGCACCCCGTCCGGGGTCGGCACCACCATGACCAGGCGTTCGACCCCGGCGACCGTGGCCGGGATGGCGTTCATTAGCACCGATGATGGATAGGCCGCCGTGCCGCCCGGCACATACAGCCCGGCGGCACCGACCGGGCTCCAGCGATAGCCGAGCCTGAGACCCGCATCATCGGTGAAATCCAGGTCTTCGGGCATCTGGCGGGCGTGGAAATCTTCGATCCGCTCGGCCGCCAGATTAAGGGCCGCCAGCACGTCCTGGTCACACGATGCAACGGCACCATCGATTTCGTCCGATGTGACGCGCATATTGTTGGCGTCCAGGTCGAACCGGTCGAAACGCCGGGTCAGGTCCAGCACCGCTTCGTCGCCACGCCGGCGCACGTCGCGCAGAATTTCGGCCACCGTTTCGCCCACCTGCGCGTCCGTTTCCCGCTTCATGCCCAGCAGGCCAGTAAAGGCGGTTTCGAAACCGGGGTCAGATGTGTTCA
>CBFDVE010000364.1:0-2941 GCA_965613205.1 uncultured Rhodospirillaceae bacterium | reverse complement strand
GTATGCCCGCGAACCCACTTCCACTGGATTTGGTGGCGCGCGATGGCCTCATCCAGCATGACCCACAAGTCCTTGTTCTTGACCGGCTTTTTCGCCGCGGTTTTCCAGCCATTCCTTTTCCAGTTGTTGATCCAGCTGGTCAGCCCGTCTTTCACATATTTGCTGTCGGTGAACATCTCCACTTCACACGGGCGCGTCAGCGAATTGAGCGCTTTTATCGCCGCGGTCAGCTCCATGCGGTTGTTTGTTGTCTGACTGGCCCCGCCCTTAAGCTCCTTGATGTGCCCGTTATATTGCAATACGGCGCCCCAGCCTCCGGGCCCCGGATTGCCCGAACAGGCGCCGTCCGTATACAGGGTAACGGGTTCGTTGGGATTGCCCACGGTCAGTCCAGCCCGTAGGCGGCGGGGCTTTTAATGGCCTGGTGGAAGCGCAGTTTTTCGACGTATTCCAGCGGGTCCTTGCGGGTCACCATGGCATCGGCCGGGGTGTTCAGCCAGTCATACAGGCGGGTCAGCAAAAACCGTATGGCGCTGCCCCGGGCCAGCAGCGGCAGGGCGGCCAGTTCGGCATGGGAAAATTCACGTACTTTTCGATAGGCGATCAACATGCGCCGGGCCTTGGTCACGTTGAAGCTCAGGTCGGCCTCGAAGCACCAGGCGTTGAGGCAGATCGCCAGATCGTAAGCGAACATATCGTTACAGGCGAAATAGAAATCGATCAGGCCGGACAGGTTACCGCCCTGGAAAAACACGTTATCGGGAAACAGGTCGGCGTGAATCACTCCCGAAGGCAATGCAAGAGGTTTCGGCCAGCGGGCTTCCAGTTCGTCCAGCTCTTCGCTCAACAGGGCCGCCAGACCGGGCTTAACGTCATCGATGCGATCGCCCGAGGCTTCCAGCAGCGGTCGCCACGAAGCCACGGAAAGGGCGTTGGGCCGGGGAATGTCGAAATCGGCCCCGGCCAGATGCAGGTGCGCCATGGCCTGGCCCAGATCGGCGCAGTGGTCGGGCGAAATACGGCGAGGCCACATGCCGTCGAGGAAACTGATGATCGCCGCCGGGCGTTGGCACAAAGTATTTAAGGATCGGCCCTGGTTGTCCTTGATCGGCGTCGGACACTTGATCCCGGCTTGCGCCAAGTGGGCCATTAGCCCCAAAAAAAACGGCAGATCATCCGGGTCCACCCGTTTTTCATAGAGGGTCAGGATGAACGAGCCCGACTCGGTGATCAGCAGGTAATTGGAATTCTCGACCCCTTCGGCAATGCCCTTGCACGACGTGACCTGGCCGATGCCGTATGCGGCGACGAAAGCGATCAGCTCTTCGTCTGTGACTTCCGTGTAAACGGCCATGTGTTAAAATCCCACCGGGTTGATTATCCTTGCCTGATATAACTGTGAGCATGATAGTTCGTAAAGTCATGAATAATATTTTCCGCCACCAATACGCAATGACAGGGGTCCTGGTCGGCCTGCTGATCGCCATCACCGGAACCGCCTATGGAGCCCGTCAGGCCGATGCTGTGCCCCGGCTCGAAACCTTTACCCTGCAAAGCCCCATCGCCAGCCCGCTGATCAAACGCCTGCAGCAGGCGTTACTGGCGCGAAGCTATTTCAAGGGCCAGGTCAGCGGCATTCTGGACCGGCAAACCGAACAGGCCCTGCGCACCTACCAGCGGCTGGAAAACCTGGTTGTCGATGGCATTGTCACGGAAAAACTGGTCAAGCGGCTGGAATCCAGCGTTAAGATCCAGTCCCTGTTGCGGCAATTGCAAACCCAGCGCCTGGTGAAAATGGCGGCGGCCCGCAAGGCCTTGTTGCAAAACCCGGAAACCCGCAATCTGCTGTCGAAAAAACCGGCCACTGAAGCAACTGCCGATGCGGCGCGCGATCCAGGCCCCTGCTTCGCCGCAGCGACCCCCGAATGCCTGTTGGCTGAGGCCTCGCAAAGCGCCAGGGCGATTTTCAATGACGAACTGCGCTTTTGGGCCTTGAGCGAAATTCTGGTTGCCGAGGCGAAGGCCGGTTTGCTGGACAAGGCGATGACCACGGTCGGCCGCATCGACGACCCGCGCCTGATAATTGTCGCCCTGCGCGATATCGCCGAGGCCCAGGCCCGCGCCGGTCGGCCCATGGAGGCCCTGGCCGCCGTTCGGATCATTCCCGATGCCTTGAAACGGGCCGAGGCGCTGGCCGCCATCGCCGCCATTCAGGCCAGGGCGAGCGAACCGGCGCAAGGCCGCACCGGGGCGCTCCGAACCCTGGGGCAATTGTCCGAAACGATTGCGAAAATCGACGACCCCCTGAAACGCATCGCCCTACAGGCCCAGGCCGCCATCACCAGGTACATCAGCGGCGACGACGACAGCGCCATGGCCAGCCTGGCCCGCTTGCGGGTCGAAGCGGAAGCCCTGGACGATGACAAATCCCGCAGCATCGGCCTGCGTCACGTCGCCGGCGCGCTGGCCGATATCGAGCAGCCGGAACTGGCCCTGGATATTCTCAAGGCCCTGCCCGAACTTGCCGAACACACGCCGGTGCTGGTCAGCGCCGCCGCCGCCCAGGCCCAGGCCGGCAGGTCCGACCTGGCCCTGGTCACCGCCAGTTCCATCGAAACCGTTCGCTACCGGGCCGTGGTTCTGGGTCGCATCGCCCTGGCCCAGGCCACGGCAGAGCAGATGCCATCGGCCCGCAAAACCCTGGACAAGGCCTTCGCCGCGATCAAGGAAATCAAACTGCCCTTCGCCCAGGCCTATGCCCATGAACAAATGGCCCAGGTGCTCAACGCCATGGCCCGACTGCAAACCGGTGAGGCCGCTCAGGCAACATTTAGGCTGGCGGTGACTTCGGCGGCCCGCATCAGCGACAACATGCTGCGCGCCAGAAGCCTGTGGTCGATCACCCTTGCCCAGGAAATATCAGGCGACATCGCCGGGGCCG
>CBFDVE010000363.1:0-2943 GCA_965613205.1 uncultured Rhodospirillaceae bacterium | reverse complement strand
CGGGCTTGACCCGACCGCCTTCAACATTTCCAAACGTCAAAGCAAGGACGGGCGCAAGCGCTGGCCCTCGACCGAAAGCATCTCCAAGATATTGCAGGCCACCGAGGAATCGTTTGACGGTTTCTTGTCCGGCGGCGGCGGATATGGGCAGGTTCCGCCACCCGCCGCTTTCTCTTCGGTTCCCCTGCTCGGGCTGGCCGAAGCGGGGGCCGGTGGTTTTTTTGACTCCGGCGGCTTTCCGGTGGGGCAGGGCTGGGAGGAGGTCTCGTTTCCGGGGGGCGGTGAGGGCAACGCCTATGCGCTGGAGGTGTCCGGTGACAGCATGTTGCCCGCCTATCGGGATGGCGATGTGTTGATCGTCTCTCCATCCGAGCAATTGCGGCGCGGCGACCGGGTGGTTGTGCGCACCCATCAGGGGGAGGTTACGGCAAAAATCTTGTACCGAAAAACCGCCAAAACCGTGGAATTGCACTCTCTTAATCCCGAACATGCACCCCGGACGCTGAACCTTGGTGAAGTCGACTGGATTGCACGTATTTTGTGGGCCAGCCAATAGCTGGCGGCCAGTTCCTGCGGCAACCCGGCCAGCGGCTCCCTGATCTCCTTCATTTCCCGGCCAATTCTCCGGCCAGTGCCTTCTTGATCAGGCTTTGGGTTTCGCCAATTCCGTAAAGGGCGATGAACGAGCCCATGCGCGGGCCTTGTTTTTGGCCGAGCAGGATTTCGTACAAGGCGGCGAACCAGTCTTTCAGGTTTTCGAAATCGTGCCGCTTGCCGACTTCGTAGACTTCGGTCTGGATATCGGCGGCCGGGGTATCGGCGGCCAGTTGGGCCAGGGCCTCGCTCAAATCCTGCAAGGCCGCCTTTTCGATGTCGCTGGGGGCACGGTAACGCTTGTTGGGCTTGATGAAATCCCGGTAATAATTGATCGCGTTTTCGACCAGGGCATCCAGGAACGGCGCACTTTCGGGGCTGGCATCGGGCCGGTAGCGACCGATAAAATGCCACAGCACAGACTTGTCTTCCGTATGGCAAACGCTGGCCAGGTTGAGCAGGATATTATAGCTCAGATGGGCTTCTTCCCGGGGCGGCTGGCCCTGGTGTATGTGCCAGGCCGGGTTGGACAGTTTCTTCGCCCCGTCCTGATCCGGATAGGCGGCCAGGTGGGACAAATATTCATCGACATTTTTCGGAATGACATCGAAAAACAGGCGCTTGGCGGTCTTCGGCTTCTGGTACATGAACATGGACAGGCTTTGCGGCGGCGCATAGCGCAGCCATTCTTCCACCGCCAGGCCGTTGCCCTTGGATTTGGAAATTTTCTGGCCTTCGTCGTCCAGGAACAGCTCGTAGGTCAGATTTTGCGGCGGCTTAAACCCCAGCACCCGGCATATGCGGCTCGACAGTTTGACCGAATCGATCAAATCCTTGCCCGACATTTCGTAATCCAAGCTTAAGGCCGCCCAGCGCATCCCCCAGTCGGCCTTCCATTGCAATTTACAGTGGCCGCCGGTAACCGGGGTTTCGACTTTTTTGCCGTCTTCGCGTTGGTAGACAATGGTGCCCGCGCTCTCATTGCGTTCGATCACCGGCACCTGCAAGACAATGCCTGTTTCCGGGCACAGGGGCAGGAACGGGCTGTAGGTGGCACGCCGTTCCTGGCCCAGGGTGGGCAGCACCACGTTGATGATGTCGTCGTATTTTTGCAGGACCTTCAGCAGCATGGGATCAAACTTGCCGCTGGTGTAGTAGTCGGTCGAGCTTTTGAAATCATAGTCGAAGCCGAAGGCATCCAGGAACGCCTGCAAGCGCGAGTTATTGTGATGACCGAAGCTTTCGTGGGTGCCGTAGGGGTCAGGCACCCGGGTCAGGGGCTGGCCCAGGTGCTGTCTCAGCATGTCGCCGTTCGGCACATTGTCGGGCACCTTGCGCAGGCCGTCCATGTCGTCGGAAAAGGCAAACAGCCTGGTTGGTATATCACTCAGTTGGTGGAAGGCATTGCGCACCATCAGCGTGCGGGCGACCTCGCCGAAGGTACCAATATGGGGCAGTCCGGACGGGCCATAACCGGTTTCAAACAGCACGTATCCCTTGTCCGGCATCGCCATCTTGTCGCCGCCCAGATGTTTGATCAGGGCGCGGGCCTCGGCGAAGGGCCAGGCGTTGGAATTCTGCGCCAGGTCGTGAATTTCGGAAGGCAAAAGATCAGGAGAAACAGGGCTCATTTAAAAGGCCATCCGATTTTTAGATTGAAGTCGCCGGAAATTATACCAATTGAGAATAAAATGCGAGCCCGGACACCTTGTCATACAGATTTACCCAATTTACCGGGCAATTATTACCCTTGGATTGGAGTTCCTAATATAGTTTACCAGTAGAATCAAAGGACTGGAACTGGCACGGCACTTGCGTTGTTAAATTGACAATAGGGGGACACACAAATGGAATCGAAATGTCATGTCCTATTTTTCAAAACTGAAGGTTTCCCTCGGTAAGTCCGTCAGTAATTTGGCCTGGCCTGGTCGCAACCCGGATCATGACCTGTCGCCTGTGGCGGCTTCTTTTGATCGTCTGCGCCTGAAAAATCTGCACCGTGCGCCGGATCGATTGCCCGCCTTGTTCCGTAGTCGCGAACGCAGCCTGGGTGATCCGGCTCTACTGTTCGCCGGAAAGGCCAAAGTCAAAGGCAAGACACCGGATCTGAAACAGGCGAAATTACAATGGCTGGATGTGCTCGACAGTCTCAAACCCTATGGGTTGCGTGGCCAGATCGCCGGTATCAACAGCTATCTCAACCAATCTGGCCATGCCCCGGCACTGGCCCGCCTGGGTCAGAAATCCCGCTTGAACAAACTATGGACGGCACCGTTGCGGGTTTTTCACAATGCCGGTTCGGAACACATCGCATTCGCCAAGTACCTGTCCCTGCGCCACATGGGCGTC